>NZ_JBHWIO010000076.1:8117-36223 GCF_042732075.1 Kitasatospora sp. NPDC059812 | reverse complement strand
GCGGGGGGGGGGGGCTGTGGGGGGGCGCCGGCCCGCCCCGGCCGGCCGCCGCGCGCGGGCGCCCTGCGCAGGTCGTACGGGCGGGCGGGCGGTCAGACGGCGGCGGCGGTCGGCTGCCGCTCCGCCACCAGCCGGGCGACGGCCCGCAGGTCGGGCTGGCGCAGCACCAGGGGCGCGCGCAACCGCACCCCGCACTCCTCCTCCAGGGCCTCCAGCAGCCGTGCGGCGGCGAGCGAGTTGCCGCCCGAGGCGAGGAAGTTGTCGCCGGGCCCGAGGTCGGCGCGGCCGAGCAGGTCGCGGCACAGGCGCAGCACGGTGCGCTCGGTGGGCGTGGCGCCCTCCTCCGCCGCGACCGGCTCGTCCGCGGCCGGGGCGAGCAGCAGTGCGGCGCGGTCGACCTTGCCGTTGGCGTCCAGCGGGAAGGTGTCGACCAGGCGGACGGCCGACGGGACGGCCTGCTCGGGCAGCCACGGCCGGACCGCCGCCAGCAGTTCGTCGGCGCCGGCCGCCGAGGGCCCCTCGACGGTCTGGACGAAGGCGAGCAGCCGGACGCCGCCGGTCGGCGCCGGGGCCGCGGCCACCACGGCCCGGCGCACCCGCGGGTCGCGCTCGAACGCGGCCTCGACCTCGGCGGGTTCGACCCGGACGCCGCTGACCTTGACCTGGTCGTCGAGCCGGCCGTGGAACTCCAGCACGCCGTCGGCGCCCATCACCACCCGGTCGCCGCTGCGGTAGACCCGGTCGATGCCGTCCACGCCGGGCGGCACGCCGACGAAGCGCCGGGCGGTCAGCTCGGGGTCGAGGTAGCCGGCGGCCAGGCCCCGGCCGCCGATGCGCAGTTCGCCGGCCTGGCCGCGCGGCACCGGCCGGCCGTCCTCGTCGGTGACCAGGACGACCGCGCCCGGGACGGGCAGCCCGATCGGCGGTGCGCCGGCGCCGTGGTCGAGGCCGGGCGCCATGGTGTGCACGGTGGTGGTGACGGTGGCCTCGGCGGGGCCGTAGGCGTTGTGGACGGCCGCGGTGACGTCCGGGCCGGGGGCGCGGCGCAGCCGGTCGCCGCCGATGGTGAGGTGGCGCAGCGCCAGCCCGTCCGGCCACGCGCGCGCCAGGATCGGCTCGGCGAGCGGGGTCGGCAGGATGCTGACGGTGACGCCGGCCTCGCGCCACCAGTCGGTGAGCGCGCCCGGGTCCCAGCGGACGGCCTCGGGGGCGAGGGTGAGCGCGGCGCCGGAGGTGAGGGTGGCCCACAGCTCCAGGACGTGCGGGTCGAAGGACACGCCGATCAGCAGGCTGTGCCGCTCGCCGGGGCCGAGGCCGGTCAGCTCGCGGTACCAGTGGAGCAGCGCGCCGAGGGCGGGCTCGCCGACGGCGACGGCCTTGGGGGTGCCGGTCGAGCCGGAGGTGAGCACCGCGTAGTGGGTGCCGGCGGGCACGTGGACCTGCTCGCCGGGGACGAACGCGGCGACCACGTCGGTGGCCGGGTCCAGGTCGAGCGCCAGCTGCTCGCCGCCCTGGGGCAGCCGGGCCGGGTCGCCGACCAGGCAGGCGGGCCGCAGCTGCTCGGCGACGGCCTGGAGCCGGCGCTCGCCGGGACGCGGGCCGAGCGGCAGGTGGACGGCGCCGAGCTTGGCGGTGGCGAGGGTGACGGCGGCCAGGGCGGCGGAGTGGCCGAGGCAGACGCCGACCAGGTCGCCGGGGCGGATCCGGTCGCGCAGCGCCGCGGCCACGGTGTCGGCGAGGCGGTCGAGTTCGGCGTAGCTGTAGGTGCGGGCGCCGTCGATCAGGGCGGGCGCGTCCGGGGTCCGGTGCACCCAGGTGGCGAACAGGTCGAGGACCGCGCCGTCCTGGTGCGGGCGGCCGTATTCGATGCTCAGGGTTTCCATCATCGTCTCCAGGTGGTTCAGGCCGTTGACAGGCTGTTGACAGAGCGTTGACGGACTGTCAGTTCAGGCCCATGGAGCGGGCGATGATCACCTTCTGGACCTCGGAGGTCCCCTCGATGATCGTGGTCATCCGCACGTAGCGGTACAGGAACTCCAGCGGGTGGCCGCGCACCCAGCCGGTGGCGCCGTGCACCTGGAGCGAGCGGTCCACCGCGCGCACGGCGGTCTCGGAGGCGGTGAGCTTGGCGAGCGCCGCGTTCTCCGGCGCCTCGGTGCCGTCGTCGACCAGCCGGGCGCAGGCGAGGGTGAGCAGCTTGGAGCACTCCACCTCGGCCCGGGTGGCCACCAGGTGCTCCTGGATGTGCTGGTACTCGCCGATCACCTTGCCGAAGGCGCGCCGCTCGCGGGCGTACTCGACGCCCATGCGCAGCGCGTACTCGGCGATGCCGTTGCACATCGCGGCGACGACCAGGCGGCCCCGGGAGAGGCTGTCCATGGCGAGGGCGGTGGCCGCGCCGACGCCCTCCTCGCCGCCGATCACGGCGTCGGTGGAGACGGTGACCTGGTCGAGCAGCAGCTCGAACAGCGGTTCGCCGGACATGCCCTCGTAGCGCTGGCCGATCCGCAGGCCGGGCTGGTCGATCGGGAAGACGAAGGCGGTGGCGCCGGCGGTGGGCCCGGCCCCCTCGCCGAGGTCGGTGGCGGTGACGACGAGCACCAGGCCGGCCCGGTCGGCGTTGCTGACGAAGGTCTTGCGGCCGTTCAGCACCCAGCCGTCGGCGGTGCGCACGGCGGTGGTGGTGAGGCGGAACGCGTCGGAGCCGGCGTGCGGCTCGGTGAGGGCGAGGCAGCGGGTCTGCTCGCCGCGCACCAGCGGCACGAGGTGGCGCTCGATCTGCTCGGGGGTGCCGTGCCGCAGCAGCGGGCTGGGGCCGTCGGAGCCGGCCAGGGCGTACGGCGCGAGCGGGCAGCCGCTGCGCCCGGCCGCGTGGTGCAGCAGGACGACGGCGGTGAACGGCATGTCGGCGCCGCCGAGTTCCTCGGGGTAGTCGCCGGCGTAGAAGCCGAGCGCGGCGGAGCGCTTGCGGACGTAGGCGCGCAGTTCGGCGGGCACCTCGTCGGCGGTCTCGGGCAGTTCGGCGGCCAGCGGGACGAGCTCGCGGCGGACGAAGCTCTCGAAGGCGTCGACGAGTTCGCGGTGGGCGTCTTCGAGGACGGCGGAGGGGGCGCTCATGCGCGGTCTGCCTTTCCGGGGTGCTGGCCGGTGAGGGCGCTGGCCTGGTCGGCCAGGACGGCGTGGCGGAACAGGGTGCGCAGCGGCGGGCGGCTGCCGAGGTGCGGCTCCAGCCAGGCGGCGAGCTGGGCGGCGAGCAGCGAGTGGCCGCCGACCTCGAAGAAGTGGGACTCGGCGGTGAAGCGGTCGTGGCCGAGCACCTCGCGCCAGGCGGCGGCGATCAGTTCCTGGCCGGGGTCGGCGAAGGCGCTCTCGGCGGCCGGGGCGGCCTCCTGGGCGGGGGCCTCGTCGGCGAGCCGGGCGAGGGCGGCGCGGTCGGGCTTGCCGCCGGGCAGGGTGGGCATCGTCTCGACGGCCGTCCAGGTGGCGGGGACGAGCCCGCCGGGCAGCCGCTGGGCGAGCGCCGCGTGCAGGGCGGCCTGGTCGGGGCGGTCGGCGCCCTCCAGGAAGCCGATCAGGCGCGGGCCGGCCTGCGGGTCGGTGTGCAGCACCACCGCGCAGGAGCGGCCGCCGAGTTCGGCGGAGGCGGCGGCCTCGATCTCCTCCAGTTCGATCCGGTGGCCGCGCAGCTTGACCTGGTTGTCGGCTCGGCCGAGGAAGCACAGCCGGCCGCGCAGGTCGCGGTAGCCGCGGTCGCCGGTGCGGTAGACGCGCTCGCCGCCGAGGGCGGGCACGGTGACGAAGCGGGCCGCGGTCGGCTCCGGCAGACCGAGGTAGCCATCGGCCAACAGGGCTCCGCTGACGGCGAGTTCGCCGACGCAGCCGGCCGGGAGCGGGCGCAGCGCCTCGTCCAGGACGTGCAGGCGCACGCCGTCCAGTTCGGCGCCGAGCGGGATCTCGCCGTCCTCGGCCACGTCGGCGGCGGTGACCTCGTACACGGTGGAGGTGACGGTGGCCTCGGTGACGCCGTAGGCGTTCAGCACTGTGGTGGCCTCGATCAGGCCGGTCACCGCGCGGGCGGGCAGGCGCTCGCCGCCGAGGACGAGCAGCCGGGGCGCCCAGCGGCCGTCGCGCAGCGCCTCGCGCAGGTCCTCGCGGACGGCGAGCAGGTAGCTGGTCGGCAGGTTGGCGACGGTGACGCCGCGGGCGGCGAGCACGGCGACGAGCTCGGGCCCGGTGGGCACCTCGCGCTGCGGCACGACCAGGGCGGCGCCGGCGGCGAGCGCGGGCAGCACCTCCTCCAGCGCCACGTCGAAGGACGGGCGGGCGAACAGCAGCACCCGGTCGGCGGGGGTCAGTTCGTAGCGGGCGGCGATCGCGGCGACGTACCCGGCGAGCGCGTCGCGGCCGACCAGGACGGGCTTGGGCACGCCGGTGGAGCCGGAGGTGTGGATCAGGTAGGCGGCGCCCTCCACCACTGCGGCGGGCTCGGCCTTGGGGAAGGCCGGGCCGTCCAGCAGCGCGGGGGTGACGCCGTCGGCGGGCAGGGCGAGCGCGCTCTGCCGGGTGGCCAGCACCAGGGCCGGGGCCAGCCGGTCCAGCAGCAGGCCGAGCCGGGCGGCCGGGTCCTCGGCGGACAGCGGCGCGTACACGGCGCCGTACCGCAGGCAGGCGAGCAGGGCGACGACGCTGTCCACGCCGCGCGGCAGCACGGCGGCGACCGGCTGGCCGGGGGTGACGCCGGCGGCGCGCAGGCGTTCGGCCAGTTGGGTGACGCGGCGGTCGAGCTCACCGTAGCTGAGGCGCTCGGTGCCGGCGATCATCGCGATCGCCGTGGGGTCGTGGGCGGCGGCCGGGTCGAGACCGGCCCGGGCGACGGCGGTGGCGGGTTCGGCGGCCGGGGCGGGGTCGAGCGCGGCCAGCGTGGCCTCGGGCCGGTCGAGGTAGCAGCGCAGCAGCTGGAGCAGGCGGTCGGCCAGCAGGGTGGCCTCGGCCTCGCCGAAGAGGTCGGCGTCGTAGTCCCAGACCAGGGTCATCCCGGCGCCGCCGTGCTTCTCGCCGACCACCCGGCGGTCGTCCGGCAGCAGCACCAGGTCGAGGTCGAAGCGGGTGGTGCCGGTGTTGAAGCCCTCGTACAGCGAGACTTCGAGACCGGGCGCCTGGACGTCCGGCAGCGCGGCGTCGTGCGCGCTGAACATCACGTTGAACAGCGGGTTGTCGGCGCCGCCGGTGTGCAGGCCGAGCCGGCGGGTCAGCTCCTGGACCGGCAGGTCCTGGTAGGGCAGCGCGCGCAGCAGGACGTCGGTCACCTCGTCGACGGCCTCGGTGCCGGGGGCGGACGGGTCCAGTCGCAGGTGCAGCGGCACGGTGTTCACGAACATGCCGACGGTGCCCTCGAAGCCCTCAGGGCGGTTGCCGACGGCGGTGCCGACGACGAGTTCGCGGTGCCCGGAGTGCCGGCGCAGCAGTTCGGCGAAGAGCGTGAGCAGGGTGCTGAACGGGGTGTGCCCGTCCTCCTTGCTGCGGGTGCGCAGCCGCTCGGCCAGGTCGGCGCCGATCGCCTGGCGCATCTGGCCGCCGCGGTGGCGGCGCACCGCGGCGGGGTTGGCCAGCCCGGGCAGGGTGACCTCGCGCGGGGCGTCGGTCAGCTCCCGCAGCCAGAAGGCGAGCGCGCGCTCGCGGGCGTCCGGGTCGACGGCCGTACGGGCGTGCTGCTCGTACGAGGGCGCCTCGGGCAGCTGGTAGGGCTCGCCGAGGACGTGGGCGCGGTAGACGGTGAACAGGTCGCGCAGCAGGATCGCGAAGGAGTGGCCGTCGTGGACGAGGTGGTGCTCGACGTGGATCAGCCGGTGGTGGTCCGTGCCGAGGCGCACCAGGTGCCAGCGCAGCACCGGCGCCTGCTCGGTGTCCACCGGCTCCTCGGCCTCGGCGGCCAGCAGCTCGCGGAAGGCGGCGTCCGGGTCGGCCTCGGCGGCGAAGTCGCTGCGGCGCAGCGTCGGTTCGCAGTGCTCGGCGACCCGCTGGCCCGGCAGGCCCTCCGGGCGGGGGACCAGTTCCAGGCGCAGGCCCGGGTGGTGGGCGAGGACGGCGGCCAGTCCGGCGTGCAGCGCGTCCTCGTCGAGGGTGCCCCAGAGGTCGAGCACGGCGGTGAAGTTGTACGCACGACTGCCGGGCAGCATCTGCTCGTGCAGCCAGACGATCTCCTGCGAGGAGGAGAGCGCAAACATCGGTGACTCCCTTGTGTGGTGGGCGTGTTGGCCCTGCGGTGACGGGGCGGGCGTGGATGGCCCGGCCCTGGTTCCGGGCGCGCCGGGGTGGTGGCACGGCCCGGCGGTCGGTGTGGGGATTCGGTGGCGGCTTCGGTCCGGGGCGGGTCAGGCGTCCGGGGCGGGCGTCCTGATGCGGACGTCCGGTGCGGGTCCGGTACGGCTTCGGGTCGGGTCCGGGGCGGCTTCGGGTCGGGGCCGGATCAGGTGTCCGGATCAGGCGTCCGACGCGGGGTCGGGCCGGACGGGTCAGGCCGTCCGCAGGTGGCGGCGCAGCGTGGCGAGCAGGTCGTCGAAGGCGGCGGTGGCGGCGTCCTCGGGGAACCGCTCGCGGTCCCAGGCGAGGCGCACCAGCAGGTCGTCGCCCTGCGAGGCGGCGACCGCGAACGGCGCGGCGAGCGGCCGCCCGGCCAGGTGGATCTCCCGGCCGGGCACGCCGCCGAACACCAGCGGCGGGCGGCGGTGCAGGTCCTCCAGGGTGAGCATGCCGTCCAGGGCGCCCGTCCACGGGGCGCCGGCGGTGCGGGCGGCCCGGACCACCTCGTCGAACGGGGTGTCGGCGTGGTCGAGGTCGTCCCACCAGGCGTCGGCGAGGTCCTCCAGGGCGGTGGCCGCGCCGGGTACGGCGGGGTGCACCAGGGTGTTGAGGAAGCAGCCGAGCGCGGCGGGCGCGCCGGGCGGGCGGCCGCCCCACGGGTAGCCGAGGGCGAGCTGCCCGTCGGTCCGGTGCAGCCGGTGGGCGGCGGCCGCGGTGGCGTCCAGCAGGGCGGGGAAGAAGGCGGTGCGGGCGGCCCCCTCGGCGGCGGGCAGCCGGTGGCTGAGCATGCCGGTGGAGCCGGCCGCTCCCCCGCCCGTCCCGGTGACGCCGCCGAGCCGGCGGCCCCAGTGGGCCTGTGCGGCGGGGCCGCCGGCGGCGTCCTCGGCGGCCAGTTGCCGTTCGACGGCCTCCCGGTAGGCCGCCAGGGCGTCCTGGTCGGGGGCGGCGACGGCCTCCTGGGCGTGGTCGTCCCGGGCGTAGGCGTCGGTGAGGTCGGCGGTCAGGATGCCGAGCGACTGCTCGTCGCAGGCCGCGTGGTCCACCGCGAGGGCGAGCAGCTCCTCCTCGCCGTCCGGCTCCCGGGCCACCAGCAGGCGCAGCGCGGGCCCGTCGGCGGGCCAGTCCAGCAGGGCCTCGCGCAGGGCGGACGCGGCGGTGCCGCCGGGCGGGACGGCGATCCGGGCGGCCTCGGCCGAGGGGGCGCCGACCCGCAGGACGGGCGTGCCGCGCACCGTCCCGAAGCCACCGCACAGCGCCGGGTGCCGGGCGGCGGTAGCGGCGGCGGCGCGGGCCAGTCGGGGCAGGTCGAGGGTGCCGCCCGGGTAGGCGTGGAACAGCGGGACGACCTCGGGCCGGCCCTGCGGCGCGAGCCTGCGGGTGATCAGGAAGCGCCGCTGGGCGCCGGTGAGCGGGAGCAGGTCCATCGGGGAGTCGGCGGCGGCGGAACGGTACCGGGCGAGGTAGGCGGCGGTGATGCTGGCGTGCACGGAACGGTCTCCGGTTTCCGGTCTCGGTTCGGTTCGGACGTCAGGCGGCTGGGCTCGTCGGGCGGCCGGGTGCGTCAGGCGGCGGGGCTCGCGACGGGCTCCTCCCCGGCCGTGGCGGCGGTGTCGGCCGGGAGGTCCCGCAGCCGGCGCAGCGGCGACAGCAGCAGCGGCACCGGGACGAGCAGGAAGCCCGCCGCGCACAGCCACAGCGCGGCGCGCGGTCCGGCCGCGTCGGCGACGGTGCCGCCGACGAGCGCGCCGATCGGCAGCGTGCCCCAGACCAGGAAGCGCATGGTGGCGTTCATCCGGCCGAGCAGCTCCGGCGGGCACAGGCTCTGCCGGAAGCTCACCTGGGCGACGTTGTAGGCCACCGCGCCGAACAGCACCACCGCCGAGGCGATCCCGAACAGCACCACGCCCGCGCCCCGGCCGGACAGCGGCCACAGCAGCGCGAACGGCGCCGTCACCACGGTGGCGAGCCAGATCAGCCGGGCCTGGCCGAGCCACGCCGCCAGCCGCCCCGCGCACAGCGCCCCGGCCAGGCCGCCGACGGCGGAGGCCGACAGCAGCAGGCCGATGGCGCCCGGCGCCAGGTCGAGCACCCGCACCCAGAACACCGTCTGCACGGCCGCCAGCACGGCGGCGAACAGGTTGGACACGGCGGTCGCGGTGGCGATCGCCCGCAGCAGGGGGTGTCCGAGCACGAAGCGCACGCCCTCGGCGACCTCGGCGCGCAGCGACCGTCCGGTCGCCGGCTCCGGTTGGGGCTCCTCGACCCGGATCCGGGCGAGCAGCAGGGCGGAGGCGAGGTAGCCGACGGCGTCGGCCACGATGGCGAGCGACGCGCCGAGCAGCTGGACCAGGCCGCCGCCGAGCCCGGGCCCGACGATCTGCGCCGAGGAGCGGACCGTCTCGATCGCGCCGTTGCCCCCGACCAGTTGCTCGCGCGGCAGGACGGACGGCAGGAAGGACTGGTGGGCGACGTCGAAGAAGACCGTCGCCACCCCGGTGACCAGCGCCACCAGGTAGAGCTGGGCCATGGTCAGCACGCCGAGCGCGGCGGCCGGCGGGATCGACCCGACGGCGAGGCAGCGCACCACGTCGGCGCGGATCAGCACCGGAAGCTTGCGCATCCGGTCCAGCCAGGCGCCGGCCGGCAGGCCGACCAGCAGGAACGCGGCGGTCTCGGCGGCGGTCAGCAGGCCGACCTCGAAGGGTGTGGCATCGAGCACCACCACTGCCACCAACGGGAGCGCGACCAGGGTCACCTGACTGCCCGTCTGGGCCGTCGCGGCTCCGGTGAGCAGGAGTCGGAAGTCGCGGTGGCCGAGCAGTCGGTCGCGGCGGGGGCTTGGCGTCTCGTTCATCAGTGCGACTTTCGGTCACCACTTCGCTACTGGGCAAGCATCGCGTCCGTTTCCGGACGAACCACGGGTCGGCCTGATCGCGCCACTCCCGCGGCCCGCCCTTACGGCCCCCATACGGCCGAACACGCTCCCGCCGGGACGTCCGCGCAGGCCGCCGACCAGGGGCGGACCACTCGCGCGGCCACCCGGCACACCGCGGGCCCCGCACGTCCAATTCGCCGTCCGCTATGCGGGCATTCGCATTCCGGCCACCGGACGCCGTCACTCAACTTGGCTGGATCATGCGAAACACTGACTGTCCGTCACCTGATCGTGATATCGGCCGCGCCGCGGGAGGCCGTGGGAAGAAGCACCCGCGCCGCCGGACGGGCCGGACCGGGCCCCGCCGCTCAGTCCGCCTCCCGGCAGGTCACCGCCAGCACCGCCATGTCGTCGTCCCGCGGCCCGCCCGTCCACCGCTCCACGTCCGCCACCAGCGCGTCGACGGCCTCCTGGGGGCCGTCGAACGGGCCGAGCGGGCCCAGGGCGAGCAGCGGATCGTAGAACTCCCCGGCCGCGTCCCGGGCCTCCGTCACCCCGTCGGTCACCAGCAGCAGCGTGCACCCCGGCGGGAACGGCCGGGTCTGCGGCACCGGCCGGGCCACGCCCAGCGAGCCCATCCCGAGCGGCAGCCCCGGGTCGGCGGCGTCCAACCGGCGCACCGCGTCCGGGCCGCCCAGGAGGTACGGCCCCGGGTGCCCGCAGTCGAGCGTGCGCACGACGTCCTCACCCGGCGGGAACTCGACCAGCAGTGCCGTGATGAACCCCTCCAGCCGCACCTCCTCGGCCAGCAGCGCGCTCTCCCGGGCGAGCGCCCGCTCCAACCCGTCGGCCAGCGCCGCGAGGTCCGGCGCGCGGTGGGCGTCCTCCCGGAACGCGCCGAGCAGCACCGACACCGCGCCGACCGCCTGCAGCCCCTTGCCCCGTACGTCCGCGATCAGCACCCGTACGCCGTACGGGGTCGCCTGCAGCGCGTACGCGTCGCCGCCGATCAGTGCCTCGGTCTGCGCCGCCCGGTAGCAGGCGGCGACCGACAGCCGGCCCACCCGCGCGGGCGGCTCGGGCAGCACCGCCCGCTGGGCGGCCTCGGCCACCGACCGCACCTGCGCCAGCCGCTCCCCGTGCCGGGCGACGACGCGGTTGACCCAGACGCCGAGCAGCGCGGCGAAGGCCGTGTTCACCAGCTCCAGGTAGCCGTCCTGGGTGCCGATCGAGCCGTCCCGCACGGCCAGCACGAGGATGCCGGTCACATTGGCGACGCCCACCGCGAGGGTGTCCCGCAAGGTCAGCAGCGCGCCGGTCAGGACGGCGGCGGCCGCCAGGAGCGGGTCGCCCCAGTAGTCGGTGGGATCCAGGGAGTTCCAGACGAGCCCGCCGACGATCAGCAACCACGGCGCGAACCGCACGTACGGCGGCCACTGCTCGGACCTCGGGGCCATCGGAGACCTTGCTTCCCGTCTCACCGCCTATCCGGAATATGCGATTCCGATCCTAGCCACCCCTGCTCACCCCCGCGCGCCCCCGGCTGCGCCGCGGGGAGCGAAGCGCGCGGCGGCGCCTCGCGGGGTCGGGAGCCGGGGTCGGGGGCCGTGGGTCAGCCTGGCGACCTGCTTCGGTACCTGCACGGCGCTCTCGCCGACGGCCGGACACCCGAGAGCGGCCGCGCCCGCTACCCGTCCAGGGTGAACCGCCCCGCGCCCGGGCCGGTGACCAGGCCGGGCGGCAGGCGGCGCCCGTAGGCGAGCAGCAGGAGGTGTTCGGCCCGGCCCTCCACCACGGCCGGGCCCTCGCCGTACGCCCAGCCGGTGTCCGTGGCCCGCAGGTGGACGCCGTCGAGTCGGGCACCGAAGAAGCGCAGGCTGCGGCGGGAGACGGTGGCGAGCAGGGCGGTGACCCGAGGCAGCGGGAGGCGCGAGGGCAGGCCGAGCGCGGTGGTGATGTCGAGGCCGTGGACGACGTCGTGGCCGAGGGCGGCGATCCGGCCGCCGACCGGGGGGCACCAGGGGTGTTCGGCGTGGTCGGCGAGGGCGGCGGCGAGTTGGCGGTCGGTGAGGGCGGCGGCGTCGCGGCGGGCCACCCGGTCGGTCATCCGGTGGAGGGAGCCGCCGGCCCGCATGAGGTCCGCGAGGTTGCGGGCCGTGGAGTAGCGAAAGCCGGTGCTCATGTGGGCGGCGACCTCGCGGACGCGCCAACCGGCGCACAGCGACGGGGAGTTCCACTGGTCCCGGGTAAAGGTGGTGAACACCCCGGCGAGTTCCCGGCGTTCGGCCGCGATCTGTTCGCGGACCCAGTCGACGCCCTGGTCGTGCTGCACGGTTTCCATGCCTCCAGCCTGCGGCCGGGGCCCTCCGTACGTCCAAGACCGGGGAGTTCTTCCACCTATCATCAGAAGTTATGGAACTCCGGCAGCTCCAGTACTTCGTCACCGTGGCCCAGCAGGGCAGCTTCACCCGCGCCGCCGAGCTGCTGCACCTCACCCAGCCCGGGGTGAGCGCCCAGATCCGGCAGCTGGAGAAGGAGTTGGGCCACCGGCTGCTGGACCGCAGCGGGCGCGGCGTCCGGCTCACCCCGGTCGGCGAGGCGGTGCTCCCGCACGCGCGGGCGGCGCTCGCCTCCGCCGCGGCGGCGCGGCAGACGGCGCAGGACTTCGGCGGGCTGCGGCGCGGGCACGTCCGGCTCGGGCTGGTCTCCGGGGCAGCCCTGGGCCCTGTCCCGCCGGCCGGGGCGGACGACCTCCCCGGACTCGCCACCACGCTCGCCGCGTTCCGCCGCGACCACCCGGGCATCGACCTCTCGCTGGCCGAGGACGGTACCGCGCGGATGCTCGGCGCGCTGCGCGAGGGGCACTTGGACCTCGCCGTGATCGGCCTGCCCACCGCCGCCAGCGGACGGGACGACGACGACGGCTGGCGGACGCTGGCCGGGCTCGCCCTGCACACCGTGCTGGAAGCCCCGCTGGTCGCCGCCTTCACCGGGCACCACCCGCTGGCCGGCGGACCGGACGGCCCCCTGCCGGTCGCCGCGCTGGCCGGGCACGCCCTGGTGAGCACCCCGCGCGGCACCGGCCTGCGGACGGCGCTGGAGCAGGCCCTGGCCGCGGCCGGGGCGCGCCCCACGGTCGCGGTCGAGGCGGCCGCCCCGCCGCAGCTGGCCGAACTCGCCGCGCACGGGCTGGGCGTGGCCGTGCTGCCGGATCCGCCGCCCGCCGCCGGGCTGCGGATCCGGCCGCTCACCGACCCCGTCCCGCTGGTGCGGATCGCGCTGGCCTGGCCGACCGGCCGCCCCATCGCGCCGCCCACGGCCGCGCTCCTGGGCCACTTGCGGACGTCCTATCCGGGCCCGGGGGCCCGTACCTGACGCTGCCGGGGGTCCGTCCTCCGCAGGCCGCCGTGTCAGCGCGACGGCGGTGGTGACGTCACGTCAGAGCGTGGCGGCGGTGCCCCGTCAGGACGCGGCGGCGGCGGTGCCGTCGCCGATGTGCAGAATCGCGTCGGCCCCATCGAGGACAGCCCGGTCGAGCGGGAAGTAGCCCTGATCAGGCGTGGTGTCGGTGCGCGTCCGGCCGCCGGCGGCCGCACCGGGCTCGACCAGTCCCCAGGTGGCGGCCCCGCGCTGGAGCGCGCCCTCGTGGGTGTCCGGCTCGGGCTCCTGGAGCCCGACGGCCGCGCTGCGCCCCAGGCTGCCGGGGACGAAGGTGTACGGCTCGTCCAGGGAGTTCAGGATGGCGCCGGCGCCGCTCCAGGCCAGGTTCATGTCCGCCAGCCGCATGGTGCTCGGCTGCCGTTGCAGGTGGAGGTTGTGGGCGAAGACGAGGGTTCCCCCTCGGCGGGCCTCGCCGCTGCGGATGTCGAGGAGGTTCTGGGCCATGAGCACGTCCCGGGTGCCGAGGAGGCCGGACAGCCGGGCGCCCGGCTCCAGGCGCTCGGCCGACTGCCGGTGGTAGCGGAGCAGGCCGAGGCCGGCGGTGAGGTGCGTCCTGGCCCTGCGCCACTCGGCGCGCGAGGTCGCCGCGACCAGTTCCGGGGCCCGCGCGTACAGCAGGGTGAGCAGGTCGTCGGCGATCGTCCGCAGCTTCTCCGCCTCGGCGGAGGCGCCGGGCGACATCTCCGGGTCCAGGACCGCCTCGGGGCGGCTCCAGCGCTGGTCGTCGCCGATCAGGCCGGCGAGGTCGAGGTCGAGCCCGAGGTAGTCGCGGGCGTGTTCGAGATAGCGCCGCGGGCTGGGTGCGCTGGTGTTCTCCGTCTGCGCGTCGAAGCCGTGGAAGGCCAGACGGTCCGCCGGCGGCCGGCTCCGGTTGTACTCGCGCATCCAGGCGACCAGCCGCCGGTTGCCGTCCAGCTCTCCGAAGCCGTGGGAGAAGCCCTCGCCCATCACCGAGTCGAGGGTGCCCACCCCCTCCTGGACGAAGTCGTTCACGGCGAGCGCGGCCACCCGGTCGGTTTCGAGGGCGATCGACCGGAATCCCCGGTCGACCAGCTGGGCGAACAGCTCGTTGCGGATCCGCGCGAAGGCCGGTTCCCGGTGGGTGGGTTCACCGAGCGCCAGCAGTGCGCACGACGAAGGGACGAGGTCTCGCAAGTCCTGACTCATGGTCCTCAAGCGTATCCTTGAAAGAACGGTTGAGACTTTTCCTGCTCCGGCCGCCCGATCCTCCGCTGAAGCCTCAAACCGGTGACCATCATGCGCCCCTCCGACCTCGCCCGCGGGCACGGCCTCTCGGCCCAGGCCGTACGCAACTACGAGCGGGACGGCTTCCTCCCGCCCGCCGAACGCACCGCCAGCGGCACCGGATCTACACCGAGGTGCACGCGGCCGCGCTCGACGCCTACCGCTCCCTCGTCGCGGCGTACGGCCACGCGACCGGCGGCCGGATCATGACCGCGCTCCACCGGGGCGGGCTCGACGACGCCCTGACGGCCATCGACCGCGGGCACGGCCAACTGCTCCGCGACCGGGACACCCTGGACGCGGTGCGGAAGGCCGTGCACCACCTTGCGGCGCGGCCCGACGCGGCGCGGGACATTGCGGCGGATCTTGCGGCGGGCCCGTCGGCGGAGCCCGCGGTGGACGGTGCCGTCCTGAGCATCGGCGAACTCGCCCACCGGCTCGGCGTCACCCCGGCGACCGTGCGCAACTGGGAGGGCGCGGGCATCCTCGCCCCCGCCCGGGACCAAGCCACCGGACACCGCGTCTTCCGCGCCGACGACATCCGCGACGCCGAACTCGCCCACCTGCTCCGGCGCGGCGGCTACCCGCTGGACCACATCGCCACCGTGCTCCGACAGGTGCGGACGGCCGGCGGCACGGCCTCCCTGGCCGACGCCCTCGACGGCTGGCAGCGCAGGCTCACCGCCCAGGGCCTGGCCATGCTCGACGCGGCCGCCCGGCTCGGCCACTACCTCGGCCTGACCGGCCGCCCCCGGCCGGAGCAGATCTAGGGTCTTCGTCAGCGATGCGGCGGGCCGCCGCCGTGGGCTCAGCCGACGCGGGTGAGCCGGGTGGTGCGGGGCGGGGTCCGGTCGGCGGGGGTGGCGGGGCCGGCGGGGGTGGCGGGGCCGGCGGCGCGGTCGGGCTCGGGGCGATCGGGGTTGGCGAGCAGGATGGAGCGCTGGAGCCGTCGCAGTCCGGCCGAGGGTTCCATGCCCAACTCCCGTACCAGGGTGTTGCGCAGGCGCTGGTATGCCTCCAGGGCCTCGCCCCGTCGGCCGGAGCGGTGCAGGGCGATCATGTACTGGCCGTGCAGGCTCTCGTGGGTGCGGTAGCGGTCGACCAGGACGGTGAGTTCGGCGAGCAGGACGCGGTGGCGGCCCAGCCGCAGGTCGGCCTCGATCCGCTGGTCCAGGGCGCAGAGCCGGGTCTCCTCCAACCGCTTGGCCTCGACGGCGAGTTGACCGCCGAGCGGGATGTCGGCGAAGGCCGGACCGCGCCACAGACCGAGCGCCTCGCCCAACTGGCGGGCGGCGAGCGGGAAGTCGCCGCCGTCCATGGCCCGGTAGCCGAGGCCCGCGAGGCGGTCGAACTCCTGGAGGTCGACCAGTCCGCCGCCGCTGTCGAGCCGGTAGCCGCCGGGCGAGGTCACCAGGACGTCCTTGGCTCCGCACGCTCCCCCGGCGTCATCGCGGTGGGCGAGCGCCCGGTCGATGAGGTCGCGCAGTTGGAGGACGTAGGTCTGGACGGTGGTGCGCGCGCTGCGCGGCGGATGGCCGGACCACAGTTCCTCGGCGAGGACGCCCGCCGAGATGACCTGGTCGGCGCGCAGGGCCAGCAGGGCGAGCACTTGCCGTGGCTTCGGCGCCGAGGGCACCACCGACACCCCGCACACCTGGACCCCCAAGGCCCCTAACACCCGGATCTCCATGACGTCCACCCCAATCCAGACGGATCGGCGACCCCGACGGCCACCGGCCGGCCGGTGCTACGGCTACCGCACAGCCGAGCACCGGGTGCTCATCCAAAAACAGGACGGACGGTTTGTCAATACAAAACCGAACGAGCTGTTTGTTTTTGAACGGACAATCGAGCTCCGGACTGCTTCGACCAACCGGAATGACCGCCGCCGCGAGCGCCGCCGCGTCAACCCCGGACGCACACTCTCAGGCCCCGCCCGCACGGGCCGCCGCCAGCTCGGCCACCACCCGCTCACCACGGTCCGAGCCCAGGTCCAGCGTGGCCAGCACCCCGGGGACGGTGATGCTCGGCATCACGTGCCGGTACAGCACGGCCACCCGGCGCTCCAGATCCGCCCGGCCGGACATCTTCTGGGACTGGATCTGCACACCCGTCCAGGCACCCGTCACCAGCCACGCCGTCTCGGCCGGCAGCACGTGCGGCAGCAGTTCGCCCCGCTCGCCGGCCGCCGTCAGCACCGCCCCCAGCCGGGCGATCCAGCCGGGGATCGCGCCGCCGCCGAGGTCGCCGAACACGTCCTGGCCGAGCGAGAGCCGCGCGCCCGCGCTCAGCAGCGGGTCACGCGGCATGAGATGCGCGACGACCATCCCCAGGTCGACGAACTCCTGGAGCTTGCAATGCCGTTCGGGGATCTCGTCCCGACCGAACTGCTCCTCCACGACGCCCTGCGCGAGCTCCCGCTTCGACGCGAAGTGGAAGTACACCGCGCCCCGGGTCACACCCGCGCGGGCGACCACCTCGCCGATCGTCGCACCCTCGTACCCGTGCTCGTCGAAGACCGAGGCCGCCGCCTCCAGGATCAGCCGACGCGTCCGGATCGCCCGCTCCTGCCGCACCACCGCAACCACCCCGCCTGAACCGCTCGACAAACAAAACCAAACACCCTGTATCTTACCCGCCGGTCAACCGGCGATCCCTCCTCCCCAGGTCGCATGCACCCGCCTTCGAGCGAAGGAAAACCGCGTGGACGGCACAGGGCGGAAAAGCGACCGCCACCCTTCCCCCAGCCGACAGAGCCGGAATCCGGCTCCCCACTTCTGGCCGCATCCCACCGAAAACGGCCCGCTGTGATAATGCACCTGTCATCCCACTTTTGGGGATTCCTTTGCAGGCCAGGCGGCATCCACCCCAGGCTCGGTCCACCCGGACGGCCGTCACACGGCACCTGGAGCGACCACCCGACCACGCTCGGCCGCCAACGAACCTTCGTTCGGGCTCCTTGAAAACCAAACCGGAAGGTACGTATCTTACGAGCCCTGAGCAGCCCACCCCGCCCGCCACGGCCTTCCGGAGCGCTCCCATGACCCTGCTTGCCTACCGCGCCCCCGCCATCTCCCGCGCCGCCGGCGCGGACCACGGCACCACCCCCGGCCACACCGCCGGGCCGTCCGTGCCGACCGGACCGGCACCGCGCCTGACCAGCACCGTTGCCAAGGAGTACGTCCACCGGGCCTGCCACGCCGAGGTCTTCCTCACCGGCAGCGAGCAGCTGAACGAGACGACCTTCGCCGTCACCGCGCAGTGGCCGCGCGCCCATACCTTCTTCACCACCCCCGACGGAACCCGGCACGACCCGATCCAGACCGCTGAAACGATCCGCCAAGCCGGGCTCTACCTCGCGCACACCCGGTTCGGCGTCCCGCTCGACCACAAGTTCATGATGTGGAACCTCGACTACACCACCCGCCCCCGCCAACTGCTCATCGGCGCGGCGCCCACCGACCTCAGCATCGAGGCCAGACTCGTCCCGCAGCCGCGCCGGAGCGGCACCACCATCGACTTCACCCTCAGCGCCGTCATCCGACGCGGCGCCCACCTCGCCGCCACCGGACACACCCGGTTCACCACCGTGCCGGACTCCACCTACCGGCGGCTACGCGGGGCCCGCCGCGAGGCCGACCCGGCGCCCGCCGTCTCCGGCGAGCCGCTGGCCCCGGGCCGAGTGGGCCGGATCCGCCCCTGCGACGTCGTCCTGACCCCGGCCGACGCACCCGGGACCTGGCACCTCACCCCCGATCCCTGGCACCCGATCCTCTTCGACCACGCCAACGACCACGTCCCCGGCATGGTCCTGCTGGAGGCCGCCCGCCAGGCCACCAACGCGCTCGTCTCACCGGCCACCGTCATCCCCGCCTCCGCCGCGACCACCTACCACCGGTACGCCGAGCACGACGCCGCCACCACGATCACCGCCCGGCACACCCCCGGTGACGACCCGGACGCCCTCACCACCACCGTCACCGGCCACCAGAACGGCGAGCCGATCTTCACCACCGTCCTGACCGGCCACGCCGACCAGCGGTGACCGGCACTGCCGGGCGCTGACGGGCGCTGACCGGCACTCACAGGCCCCCGTCGACCCGCGCCGGCCCCGACCAGTTCCGACCAGCGCGGACCAGCCCTGACCAGCACGGACCGCCGGCCGCCCACCGCCCCACCCGGCCCCGGGGGGGGGGCGCCGGGGGGGGGGGGGGGGGGGCGGGCGCGGGGCGCCGCCCCCCCCCCCCGCCCCCGCCCCCCGCCCCCCCGCCGGGGGGGCGGGGCCCCGTCGGCACGTCGGAGACGAACCCCTCCCACGGACTGGCACCGGACGAACACCTGCGCGAGGATGTCAGCCCTTGGATTCGCAGTGACCGGGAGTACACCGTGCGTGAAGTCGCTTCGCACCAGAACGAGTTGATCAGACTGACGGACCGCCCCGGCACCGACGACGCCACCGGGCATGAGGGGCGCACCGGTGGCCGGAGCGTACGGGTGCGGGTGCTGGGGCGACACGCACCGGGCTCCCTGCTCGGCCACGACTGGCTGGACTGCGAGATCACCGTCACCGCCGACTCGGCCCGCGGGCAGTTCGTCACGCTGGTGACGGAGCGTCAGCTCCAGCAGTGGGAAACCGCCCTGGAACGGTTGGCGCGGCGCGAGGCAGTGCGCTGGCTGGACGAGGAGCACGGCCCGGAGCTGCGGATCGAGCCGGGGCGGCCCGGCGGCCTCTGGGTGACCGTCTCCGACGCCGAGGACTCCGGAGTCACCCTCCGGGTCGTCCTGTCCCCCGCCCCCGGCTGGCTGGACGAGCAGCGCGCCCTGCTCAAACTCGTCCGGGACGCCTACCCGTTCGAGGTGGTCGAGGTCGCCCCCGGCATCCACGCCTGGCGTGGGCAGCAGGGGAACAGCAACTGACGGATTGTCAGGATCCTTTTGATGACAGGGCCGACGCCCGGCGCAGCGAGCGGCCGGGCAGGGCAGGGCGAGCGGCAGCATGACCGGTCCGGTGGCGGTGGTGTGCCGGTGCCGGTGGCGGTGGCGGTGGCCCGGCCGCCACCGATAATGGCGACATGATCGAGAAGCAGCTCCGCGTCGTCCTCGCCGAGGACTCGGTGATCCTCCGGGACGGCATGGTCGAACTCCTCACCGCGCGCGGGTGCGCCGTGGTCGCCACCGCCGGAACGGCCCCCGAACTCGTCGCCGCCGTCGCCGAGCACCGGCCCGATGTGGCCGTGGTCGACATCCGGATGCCGCCCAGCCACGCCGACGAGGGCATCCGCGCCGCCGTCGAGCTCCGCTCCACCTCGCCCGGGGTCGGCATCCTGGTCTTCTCCCAGCACGTCGAGACCGCCTGGGCGGCCCGGCTGCTCGCAGGTGGCGCCGCCGGCGTCGGCTATCTGCTCAAGGAACGCGTGGCCCGCACCTCGGAGTTCGTGGACGCGCTGCAGCGGGTCGCGGCCGGCGGCACGGCGCTCGACCCGGAGATCGTCAACGGCCTGATGCACGGCGGGCGGCGCAGCCGCGTCGACGCGCTCACCCCGCGCGAACGGGAGGTGCTGGAGCTGATGGCGCAGGGTCACTCCAACCGCTCGATCGCCGGGCTGCTCGTGGTCTCGGAGCGGGCGGTGGAGAAGCACGTCGCCGCCGTCTTCGCCAAGTTCGACCTGCCGGCGACCGAAGCCGACAACCGGCGGGTGAAAGCCGTCCTCACCTACCTCTCCGAGAACGGCGGCTGAGCCGGGAGCAGCGGTTCCGTGGACGGCCCCGCCGCGGGCACCCGTCACAGGCTGCTCGGCAGTTCGGCGGTGACAGTCGTCGGCCCGCCCGGCGGGCTGTCCACCCGCAGCACCCCGTCCACCGCCGCGAGCCGCTCGGCCAGGCCCGCCAGGCCCGAACCGGAGCCCGAACCTGAGCCTCTGCCGGAGCCCCCGCCCGGAGCGGCGCCCCCGCGGCCGTCGTCGCGCACCGTCAGCCGCACCCGCCCGTCGGCTGCGCTGGCCGTGAGCTCCGCCGCCGCCGCGCCGCTGTGCTTGGCGACGTTGGTCAGCAACTCTGCCGCGCAGAAGTAGACGGCCTGCTCGATCGCCGCGTCCGGCCGCTCCCTCAGATCCAGCCGGACCGTGACCGGCACCGGCGCGGTGGCGGTGAGCCCGGGCAGCGCCTGGGCGAGGCCGCCGTCCAGCGCCACCGGGTGGATGCCCCGGGTGAGCCGGCGCAGTTCCGCGATGGTGTCGTCGGTCTGCCGGCGAGCCCGGTCGACCAGGGTGCGCAGGCGCTCGGCCTCCGGAGTGCCGGGCGGGCCGGTCGGCCCGGTCGGCTCGGGCTGGGCGACGCCAACGGCCTCGCCGGTGACCTCGCTGAGGGCGTCGTCGGCCAGCGAGAGCGTGATGGCGAGCGCGACCAGTTGCGCCTGCGTCCCGTCGTGCAGATCGCGTTCGAGACGGCGCAACCGGTCGGTGTTCTCGGCGAGCAGGGTGGCCCGGGCGGTCTCCAACTCGCGCACCCGCTCCTGCGACCGCACCGGGCCGAGCAGCAGCCGGGCGAGGCCCCGATTGGCCGCGCTCACCGCCCGCAGCGCCGCCGGCACCACCGCCAGTACGGCGAGCCCGACCGGGGCCCCGGCCACGTCCGGCCAGCCGACCGGCCTCGGCCCGGACTCCAGCAGGCGCACCCACAGCGGGAAGCCGACCAACCAGACGCAGCTGAGCGGCAATCCGACCGCGACCAGGAAGCTGAGCACCCCCAATGGCAGCCGCAGCAGCAGGTAGAGCAGTGCCCGCCAGGCCACCGGGTCGGTCAGCACCGCCCGGCCCCGGGCGATCGCCCCGGACGGCCGGGGCAGCGCCCCCGGGGCCGGCACCGGCTCGCCGAGCAGCCGCCCGACCAGTCGCCGGTGCAGCCCGCCCAACCCGCGCGCCCCAGCCAGGGCGGCCACCACGAACGGCAGCCCGAGCACGGTGAGCGAGAGCAACGCCCCGGCATAGAGCATGGCCACGGCGTAGACCCCGCCGAGCACGCCGATGGGCAGCCCGAGCAGCGCGAAGGCCAATTCGCCACCGCACACCGACAGATACCGCCGACGCTCAGCCACCGTCCACCTCACCACTCCCACTCACCGCACTCACCGCCTCGACAACACACCCAGGCGGCTTCGACCCGACCCCGCCGCACCTGGCGAAGGGCCCGCTCACCCCCGCTCACCCCCGCTCACCGCCGACCGCCTCGACCGCGCGCCCCCGGATCGCCCGCAGGCCGGTGCCCAGGATCCCCGGTACCGTCAGCGCCGCCGCGCCCGCCACCACCCAGCCGCACGCAGCGCCGGGCACCACCGGCAGCACCGACCCCGTCACCGCCCGGGCGAACGCCCCCGTGGCGACGGCCGCCACCGCCGCACCCAGCAGCACGCCGACCGCCGTGGTGAGGGCCGCCTCGACGGACAGCATCCGCAGCAGTTGCCGCCTGGTCGCGCCGACCAGGCGCAGTAGCGCGAACTCGCGCCACCGGTCGGCCGTCAGGGCGACCAGCGTGTTGACGGTGGAGACGGCTGAGAAGCAGACCAGCATCCCCAGTTCCGCCTCGCGCAGCCAGACGTCCGTCGCCTTGGTGACGCTGGTCGTGGCGCCGGTCGTACGGACCACGTGCTCGGCGGTGCTCGTCATGATCAACATGGTGCCCGACAGCCCGACCAGGAGCGCGACCGGCACCACGGCCGAGGAGAGCCGGGCCGCGTAGCCGCGCAGGTTGGCGTCGGCGAGCCAGCCCGCCCCGGGGGCCAGCACCCGTACCGGCGCGCCGAGCACGGCGGCCACGGCCCGTGCGGCGAGTGGCCCGAGCAGCGCGAGGGCGATCAGCAGCACCAGCGAGCCGAGCATGGTCGCCTGCCCCGCCTTGTCCAGTTCGCCGGCCCCTCTGGTGGCGGCGAGCCGCAGCAGCAGCACCCCGCCCGCCAGGACGGCCAGCCCGGCCAGCACCCGCAGCACGCCCGCCCGCCGCTGGCCCGAGGTGTCGGCGGTCAGCGCGGCGGCCGGGGTGAGCCGGGTGATCCGTCGGGCGGCGAGGGCGGTGGCGGCCAGGCCGACCAGCAGCGCCACCGCCAGTGCGACCAGCATCGGCACCGGCGTCCCGGGGATCCGCAGGCCGGGCGCGGCCAGCCCGCGCCGTTGGAGCGCGGCGAGGAAGCCCCGGGCGGCGAGGGTGCCCGCCGCGCCGCCGGGCACGGCTATCAGCAGGATGGTCGCCGCGACCTGGGCCCGCACCAGCCGACGCACCTGACGGGGTGTCGCGGCGACCGTCCGCAGCAGGGCGAGGTCGCGGTGCTGCTGACGGAGGGTGAAGCCGAGCGCGTTGACCACGACGAACAGCGCGACCAGGACGGCGATCTCACCGAACGCCCCCGCGATCAGCAGCAGGCCCGGCCCGGCCACCGCCCGGCGGGCCACCGCGGCGGGGGCCGTGGCCTGGGCGGCGACCAGCGAGCCGAACAGCGTCACCGTCGCCACCGCCAGGAACAGCGCCACCGCCAGCCCGGCGAAGGAGGCCGGTCGGCGCCGGATCTGGCCGGCCGCCAGGGAGAGGACGGGGCTCATCGTGCTCCCCCGCCCAGCCGGCTCAGCCGCTCGCCGACCTGTGCGGCGGTCGGCCGGTCGAGCTCGTCCACCATCAGCCCGTCGGCCAGCAGCAGCACGCGGTCCGCGTAGCCGGCGGCCACCGGATCGTGGGTGACCATCACACACGTCCGCCCGTCCAGGTCCACACCGGAACGCAGCAGGTCGAGGACGTCGTGCCCGGTCGCCCGGTCGAGCGCGCCGGTCGGCTCGTCCGCGAACAGCACGGCCGGCCGCGCGACCAGCGCCCGGGCGATCGCCACCCGCTGCTGCTGGCCGCCGGACAGCTGCCCGGGCCGGTGCCGCTCCCGCCCGGACAGGCCGACCCTGGCGAGCGCCTCCCGCACCTGCGCCCGGTCCGGCCGCGCCCCCGCGAGCCGCCCGGGAAGTTCGACGTTCTGCGCGACGGTCATCGCGGGCATCAGGTTGAACGCCTGGAACACGAACCCCACCCTGGTGCGGCGCAGCTGCGCGAGCCGCCGCTCGGGCAGCCGGGACACCTCCGTCCCACCCCAGCGGACGATGCCCCGGGTGGGGCGGTCCATCCCCGCGAGGCAGTGCAGCAGCGTCGTCTTGCCGGAACCCGAGGGCCCCATCACCGCCGTGAACGTCCCCGGCGCGAAGGCCACGGACACCCCCCGCAGCGCCCGGACGGCGGCCGCGCCCCGCCCGTACTCCCGGTGCAGCCCGTCCCCGGTCAGGGCCGCGCCCGCCACCTCACCGCTCGCCGCCACGGCGGCTGTCGTCATCCCGTTCATGCCCTCCATCCTGGACATGAACGGCCGCACAATCGATTGGGCTGGCCCCCCAATTCGGGGTTCGGAAAACCGAACCCCGCAGGTGGTCCTACCTCCGGACCCAGGACACGTACGTCGGGTCGAGGCCGTCCCGGTCCCCTCCCACCTCAGTGCCATCGAGGTCGAGGTCGCGGTCGACCGACCCGAGCCACTGTCACGGCGCCCGCCGGTGCGGTACTAGGCTGGCCCCCGTTTGACCGGGGGACGGATGTCTGAGGACGGGGGTCACGTGACCTTGCTGGAGAACGATCCGCGCGAGATCGGCGGGTACCGGCTGGAGGGCCGGATCGGTGCGGGCGGCATGGGCGTCGTGTACCGCGCGCGGTCGCTGTCCGGGCGGCAGGTGGCACTCAAGGTGATCCGCCCCGAGCTCGCCGGGGACGAAGAGTTCCGGGCCCGGTTCCGGCACGAGGTCGAGGCCGCCCGCCGGGTGAGCGGGGCGTTCACCGCGCCCGTCGTCGACGCGGACCCCGACGCCCCGTCGCCCTGGCTGGCCACCCTGTACGTCCCGGGCCCTTCGCTGGCCGAACGGATCGCCCGGCAGGGCCCGTTGAGCCCGCCGGAGGTACGGCGGCTGGCGACGGGCCTCGCGGAGGCGCTGCGGGACATCCATCGCGCCGGGCTGGTGCACCGGGACCTCAAGCCCGGCAACGTCCTGCTCGCCGAGGACGGCCCCCGCGTGATCGACTTCGGCATCGCCCGCGCCCTGGACGGCACCCAGCTCACCAGCACCGGAGTCGCCGTCGGCACACCGCCGTTCATGGCGCCGGAGCAGTTCCGGCACGGCGACACCAGCCCGGCCACCGACGTGTTCGCGCTCGGTTCGGTACTGGCCTTCGCGGGCACCGGGCGCGGTCCGTTCGGCTCGGACTCCTCGCACGCGGTGGGCTTCCGGGTCGTCTACGAGGAGCCGGCCCTCGCCGGGCTGGCGGCGGAGCTGCTCCCGATGGTCGCGGCCTGCCTCGCCAAGGAGCCGGCGCGACGGCCCACCCTGGAGACGTTGCTGACGTGGTCCGTCGCGGGCGTGGAGCCTCCCCCGGCCGCGCCCGACACCCGGCCCGCGACCGTGTGGGAGCGGCCCGCCGTGCCGCCCGTTCCGACCGAGCCGGACGTCCGCTCGGCACCCCTCGCGCCCGCCTTCCCCCCGCCCGCCTTCCCCCCGCCCGCCGGGCCCCCCGTCATACCGGCACCGACCGGCCCCGCCGTCCCCCGGCCCCGCCGCCGGACGGCCGCGCTCGTCGTCGCGGTCGCCGTCGTGTTGGCCGCGGCCGGCGGCACGGCCGTCCTGCTACGGCAGAAGGAGAAGGACAACGGCGGTGCCGGTGCCCTGCCCCCGGCCGCCTCGGCGCCGTCCACTCCCGGCCAATCAGGCCACTCAGGCCAGTCAGGCCCGCCCGACTGCCCCTCGGCCCGCGCTGTCGTGGGCGGAGACGGCCCGTTGGAGACCGTCATGAGCCGTTGGACGGCCGACTACCACCAGGCGTGCCCCACCGCGAACGTGACCGCCACCGACGTGAGCGGCACCGCCGGCCAGCAGTTCGTCGCCGGCCAGGTCGACGCCGTCACCCTCGACGACGCACCCCTCGGCGACGAGGCCGCCGACCTCGGCAAGCGGTGCACGGCCGCCCGGCCCGCCCAACTCCCGCTCGCCGCCCTGCCGATCGCCGTCGTCTACAACGTCCCCGGGCTCGACTCGCTGGTACTGGACGCCCCGACGGTGGCCCGGATCTTCAACAGCCAGATCACCAGCTGGCGGGACCCTGCGATCGCCACGCTCAACCCCGGCCGGGTGCTGCCCGACACGGCCATCACCGCGGTCCACCCGTCGGGCGTGTCGCCGATCACGCTCGGCTTCACCCGCTACCTCGCCAAGGCCGCGCCCGCCGCCTGGCCGTACCCGACGGTCGCCCACTCCTGGCCCGCCCAGGCGATGGGCGGTCTGACGGTCGGTGACCTCGGCGCCGTCCACCCGACGGTGGCCGGCAAGTCCGGCACGATCGCCTTCCTTCCGCTCAAGGACGCCGACGGGTTGCGGACCGCCAAACTGTCCGCCGGCTCCGGCCCGGTGGCCGCCACCACCGAGGCCGCCACCGCTGCCCTGGTCGGCGCCAAGGTCACCGGCACGGGCGCCGACCTGACAGTCGACGTCGACTACGCGAACCCCGGCTCCGGCGCGTACCCGCTCGTCCAGGTCGGCTACGCGGTGTTCTGCGGCACCGACGCACCGGACAACCTCGGCAACCACCCGACCCGGGCAGTGGCAGGCCTGCTCTCCCACGCGGTGAGCGCCGCCGGCCAGCCGGCCGCGACGCAGTCGGGCTACGCCGCGCTGCCGCCCGCCCTCGCCCGTCAGGTCACCGACGCGCTGAACGGCCTGACGGCCCGCTGACCCGGCAATGGTGGGCGGTGGGCCCGCCGGCCTCCCGCCCGGCGAGTCGGTGCCGCCGCTCACCGGCCGCGACGCCCGACGGCAGGACGCGGCTCGGGCCACCGCCGCGGTACGCCCGCGAGCCGAGCCTCACCCGCCCCGGGCCCCGCGCCGCCCATCCGACGAGGGATCATGAACGGGTGACCATCGACCTGCTGCCCGGCCACGGCGTCCGCCTGCCTGCGCCGCTGCCCGAACTGCGCTTCGGCCTCACCGAGGCGACGGTCCGCCGCCTGCTGGCCCCGCACCGCGAGGCGCTCCCGGGCGGTGTACACCCCACCTTCGTCTGCGGCTCCAACTGGGCGCTGCACTTCACCCTGCCCGGGGTCGGCGTCACCCTCTGCTCGGGCCAGGGCGAGCACCTCCGGGCCGTCTTCCTGTCGCGCTGCCCGGTGGAGCCGGTGGAGGGTACGGCCGCCTGCCCGGTCGGCCTCCACGGCATCGACGTCTTCGGCTGGCCGGCCCACGAGGTGGTCGAGGCGCTGCGCGCCGAAGGCCTGCCCGTCCCCGACCCCGTCCACGGCAACGTCCGGTACGACACGCTGCGCCTCAGCCGAAACACCCCCGTGCGCTGGACCCCGGCCGGCGGGCGGAAGCCGCGCCACGAACCGCCGTTCACCTTCGGCCTCGTCTCCCTCTCCTCCTCGGCCCCCGCCGCCCCGGACGAGGCGGCGCCATGACCGGGCCGCCGGGCCGTGGCACCCACCGGCCGGTTCCTCGGGGCCGGTTCGTCGGGCCGTTCCTCGGAAACCCACCACCCCTCACCCCCTCACCAGGAGTCGACATGACCACCACCCCCGCGACCACTCCCTCGACCATCGCCGTCCTCGGACCTGGCGGCGTCGGCGGCCTGATCGGCGGCCTGCTCGCGCGCGCCGGGCACCGGGTGATCTGCCTGGCCGGCGAGGAGACCGCCGCCGTCCTCAACCGGGACGGACTGCACGTCCGCAGTGGGCAGTTCGGCGATTTCACCGCCCGGGTCGAAGCCTCCACCGAACTGCGCGAGCCGGTCGACGCCGCGTTCGTGACCGTCAAGGCGACGGCGCTGGCCGACGCGCTCGACCGGATGCCGCCGCAGGCCCTCGGCTCCGCCGTCGTGGTACCGCTGCTCAACGGAATCGACCACGTCGCGGCGCTGCGCGAGCGCTACCCGGCCGGGCAGGTCGCGGCCGGCACGATCCGGGTCGAGGCCACTCGGACCGCGCCCGGGCTGATCGAGCACACCAGCCCCTTCGCGGTGCTCGAACTGGCCGGACCGGTAGCGGACTTGGCCGATCGGCTGCGGCGCGCCGGCCTCGATGTCACGCTGCGCGAGGACGAGACCGCGATGCTCTGGAGCAAGCTCTCCTTCCTCGCCCCGTTCGCGCTGCTCACCACCCGCCACCGCAGCGAGGTCGGCGTCGTGCGCACCGAGCACCGGTCCGAACTGCTCACCGTCCTCGACGAGATCGCGGCCGTCTCCGGCGCGGCGGGCGCCCCGGCGGACGCACAGGCACTGCTCACCGCCTTCGACCGGGTGCCCGGGTCGATGAAGTCCTCGATGCAGCGCGACGTGGAGGCCGGCCGTCCGATCGAACTGGACGCCATCGGCGGCGCCGTCCTGCGGGCCGCCGCCGCGCACGGGGTCGACACCCCGACCCTCGCCGGACTGGTGCGCGACCTGTCCGAACCGGCCAACCGGTAGCACCCGCAGCCGACTTCACGTCATGAGGCAGGGCCTCTGACGTGAAGTCGGTGACATCGGCGAATTCGGCGAATTCGAGCCCGGAATCTGATGTTCCATCAACTCCCGTTCCTGGCCGACAGTAAAGGTTCACCCATGATTCACCCGATCGGGCGGAACCACGAGTGGGCGATCAGGCGTTGTTGCCGGCGGGAGGGATACAGACATGACAAGGAAACCGTACCGACTGGCCGCCGCCGCACTCGCGCTGCTCGCCACCGCTCCACTACTCAGCGCGTGCAAGGACGTCGACCAGGCACTCGACTGCGGCAAACAGGCCGTCAGCATCACCGGCGACATCCAGGACCTCGCCTCATCGGCCATCAACGTCGGCCAACTCACCGACCAGGAGCGCCGCAAGCACACCGCCGACGCCCTGAAGAAGGTCGGCGACGACATCAAGAAGCTCCGCGACCACAACAGCGGGGACAAGCTCGACAAGGCCACCGACAAGCTGAACAAGGCCGTCTCCAGCGCCCAGGACAACGTCTCCAAGGGCAAGATGCCCGACATCGGGGCGATCACCGACGCCGCCGGCGACGTGACCAGCGCCTGCGCCGGGTCCTGAGCCACCTACCGCACCGCCCGCGCCCCGCCCCCCCCCCCCCGGGGGGGGGGGGCCCCCCCGGCCCCCCCCCCCCGGGGCCCCCCCCCCCGCCCCCCCCCCCCGGGGGGGCGGGACCCCCGGGGC
>NZ_JBHWIO010000076.1:0-8107 GCF_042732075.1 Kitasatospora sp. NPDC059812 | reverse complement strand
GCAATTAGGCCCTAAATGGGGGCTACACCCCCCGCGCCGGGTTCGTGCACCCGCGCGGGCCCCGGGTCGTGTCCAACCCCCCCCACCCCCCGCACCGGCCCCCGCCCCGGGGGGGCCGGGAGCAACCCGCGGACCGCCCCGGCCTGTCGCCGCCGACTGGGCCCCGCCAGGCGGTAGGAATGGCACCGGGACCGAACCGCACCACGGAGGCACCGGTGAACCACCCGATCCTCGACCAGATCCGCGACCTGCGCGCCGAGTTGGCGCCCGGCGACGCCGCCCCGGCACTCGTCACGGCGCTCGCCGACGGCACAGCGCCCCGCTCGACCCTGGCCGAACTCGCCGCCCAGCAGCACCGGATCATCGCCTCCGACCGGCGCAGCCTGCTGCTGCTCGCCACCCGCAGCGCCGACCGTCCGGTGAGCGCCTGGTTCGCCACCCTCGCCGAGGGCGAAAGCGCCGCGCTGCGCACCCTGCCCGGCCTCGCCGCCGCCTGCGGCCTCGGCCCGGACGAACTCGCCGCCCGGCCACCGCTGCCCGGCTGCCAGGCCTACCCGGCCTACCTCGCCTGGCTCGCGCTGAACGGCGGGCCCACCGCCGCAGCCGTCGCCCTGGTCACCAACTTCGCTGCCTGGGGCGGCTACTGCTCCACCATCGCGCAGGCCCTGCGCGACCGCTACGGCTTCCCCGACCAGGCCTGCGCGTTCTTCGACTTCTTCGCCCAGCCCGCCACCGCGCTCGAACAGCAGGCCGCCGACGCCCTCGGGCCGGACCCGCTGGACGAGCCGACCCTGGCCGCAGCCCGCGAGTACGGCCGACTGCTCCAGGCGTACGAGCACCTGTTCTGGGACACCCTCGGACAGCTCGACCAGGATCCCCCGGGCCGCGGGAACGGGCCGACCGGGCACGGGAACTGACGGCTCGCCCCCCGCACCCGGTCGGCCTCGCTCAGGCCTGCCAGTGCGGCTTGCCGCTGACCATCCGGCAGTAGATCATCCCCCCGTTGGCGTCATGGGTGCTCTTGCCGAGATCGGCGTTGCGGCAGAACTGCCCGGCCGCATAGCAGTTCCCCGCGTTCGAGCGGAGCTCGCACTCCGCGCCGCCGGCCGCCGCGGTGTGCTGCGGCTCCGGGGCGGTCGGCGGCTGGGCCGTGGTGGTCTTCGGCTGCGGCGCCTTCGGGGTGGGCGACGGCGCGTGGGTGCTGGGGGCCGCCGGCGCGGGGGCGGCCGGCGTGCTCGGCGCGGGGTCGGACGCGGGCGGCGGCGTGCTGGCCGGGGGCGCGGCGGGCGGTGCGACCGGCGGGGTCGACTGGGTGGTGGCGGCCGCCGGAGCGGTCACCGGGGGCGAGGCCTTGGCTCCGCCGTCGGCGGCCGACGGGTCGCAACCGGTCAGCGCCAGACCGACGGTGAGGACGAGTCCGGCGAAGCCGGCCAGGCCGGCGCGCCGACGCCCGCGTATGCGTGAAGGCATGGGTGGAGAACGCTCCGTTCCGTTTGGATGAGGTGTGCGATTCAAGCAGAGCCCGCACACGATCTGTGCACGGATCTCTCACTCGTTGGCAGATCGAGATCTGCCGGCCACCGAGCGTCGCCGCCCTCCGGTCCGCCGTCACGCTGCGCCGAACCGCCGAGCCGCTTACCGCCCCAACAGGCGTATAGCGCCGGAGCGCAGGGGAATCCGGCATGTTCCTGGCATTGCCGGCCCTACTTCCAGCCCGTCTACCCGATCCTGAGCGCCTACGGCCTCACCCTGGCCACCGACTGACCGGCCGAGCGGCTGGTCGAGCCGTCGGCCGAGCCACAGGCCGCCGTTAGGGCAGCCCCGCCGTCCGGCGCTCGAACACCTCGGGGCGCGCGGTCTCCAGGGCGGTGGCGACCGCGCCGAGAAGGACCGCCTCCTCCCCCAGCAGGCTCGGCGCAAGCGTCGGACGCATCGGGGCGATCCGGTGCAGGGCCTGCTCCAGCGGCTCCAGGAGCAGGTCCGCGCTGTTGCCGATGCCGCCGCCGAGGACCACCAGGTCCGGATCCAGTACGGCGGACAACACGGCGACGGCATAGGCGAGTTGGCCGGCTTCACGGTCGACGACCCGGACCGCCGCCGGCTCCCCGGCCCGGGCCCGTTCGAAGACCTGCTTGGCCGTGGGCGCGCCGCCCAGCCCGAGGTCCTGGGCGGTGCGCACCACGGCGTCCGCGGCGGCCTCCTGCTCGATGGTCGCCGGAGGCTCACCGGGGCGGGCGGGCAGCGGCACCAGGCCGATCTCGCCCAGCGCGCCGTGCGCGCCGAGCAGCAGTTCGCCGTCCTTGACCACGCCGACGCCCAGGCCGGTGCCGACCAGCAGGTAGGCGAACATCCGACTGCCCCGGCCCGCGCCGAGGGTGTACTCGCCGAGCGCGGCCAGGTTGGCGTCGTTGGCCACGGTGACGGCCACCCCCAGGCCCTCCCCGATCCGGTCGAACAGGCCGGGCCGGCCCCAGCCGGGCAGGCTGGTGGCGTAGCGGACACCGCGCCGCTGCTCGTCCCACACGCCCGGGGTGCCGATCACCGCGTGCACGATGTCGTCGGCGGCCAGGCCCGCCTCGGCGATGGCCTCGTGGGCGGCGGCGACCACGGCGTCGGCGACGGCGTTCGCCGAGCGGCCCCGGTTGGCCACGTCGCGGCGGGCGACGACCGTCCCGGCGAGGTCCGCGACGGCGACCCGCAGCCTGGCCCGCCCGATGTCCACGCCGAGCACGTGCCCGGCGGCCGGGTCGACCTCGTACAGCACCGCGGTGCGGCCGCGCTCGGGGGCCAGCCGGCCGGCCTCGCGGACCAGCCCGGCCTGCTCCAGGGCGGCCAGGGCGGCGGAGACGGTGGGCTTGGACAGGCCGGTGTCCCGGGCGAGTTGGGCGCGCGAGGAGCCGCCGCCGGTGCGCAGCAGTTCGAGCAGCAGCCATTCGTTGTTGCTGCGCAGCCGCTGCCGGTTCCACGGCACTGCCGGGGCCCCGGCCGCCGGGCGGTGGGTCGGCAGGTGGCTGCTCATCGGTTCCTCCGGTCTGGGCGGGACGGCTGGCGGGCTGCGCCGGGCGGTGCCGGCACGGCCCGCGGCGTCCGGTGTCGGGCGCCGCCGCCCAAGTATGACCGGCGATCATTCCGTTCCCACCCCGGCCGCCGGCCCTGTACCGTCCCGAGCAGCCCCGTACCGCCCTGAGCAGCCCCGAGCCGCCCCGAGCGGGACCATCGGGCCCGTCAAGCCCGTCAAGCCCGTCGGACCTGTCAGCCGCGTCAGACCCCGGGTCGGATCCCTCAGGCCACCCAGCCGCCCGTCATCCGCCGCACCACCGAGCCGTCCAGGTCGGCCAGCTTGGTGCCGGCGAAGGCCCGGGCCGCCTCGGAGGTCTGCACCCGCAGCGGCGGCCGCTCGGCGGTGAGGGCCGCGACGATCGGGGCGGCCGCCTGCTCCGGGGTCTGGGCCTGGGCGAAGGCCTTCAGCGTGCGGTCGACGTAGGCCCGCAGGGCGGGGGCGTACGGGCCGGCCGCGGCGGTCAGCGCGGGCAGGTCGATGGCCTGGTTGCCGATGAACTCGCTGGCGACGGCGCCCGGTTCGACGACGGTGACGTGCACGCCGACGGTGGCGGCGACCGGCGCCAGCGACTCCATGAAGCCCTCGACGGCGAACTTGGCGGCGCAGTACGCCTCGTTGAAGGGCTGTCCGACCACGCCGCCGACGCTGGTCACGGTGACGACCCGGCCGCCGGAGGCCCGCAGGTGCGGCAGTGCGGCCCGGGTGACCTCGACCACGCCGAAGAAGTTCACCTCCATGGCGGCCCGCACCGGCGCCGTCCCGTCCTGCTCGATCGTGCCGACGTGGCCGGCGCCCGCGTTGTTGACCACCGCGTCGAGCCGGCCGTGCCGGGCGAGGACGGTCTCCAGGCAGGAGGTGACGGAGGCCGGGTCGGTGACGTCCAGCTGCTCGACCTCGATCCGCCCGTCGACGCCCGCCTCGGCGGCGGCGCGCCGCAGGGCTTCGGCCCGTCCGGTGTCGCGCATGGTGGCGACGACGCCGTACCCGGCGCGGGCGGCGGCCACGGCGGTGGCGAGGCCGATCCCGGAGGAGGTGCCGGTGATGAGGACGATCGGGGCGGCGTCGGTGTCCATGGAGGTCTCTCCTCGGGTCTCCCCGGACTTCTCCGGGGCAGAGTGTGTGCGTGTGCACGCACCCTATAATTAGGTGCACGCGCACGCAAACGCGATCGGCAGCCCGGCGCCGCCGGGCGGGCTGCCGTCACACCTTCGCCAGGGCGCCCTCCATGTCCGCCCACAGGTCCTCGGGGTGCTCGATGCCCACCGACACCCGCACCGTCCCCGGGCCGATCCCGGCGGCGGCCAACTCGGCGTCGTCGAGCTGGCGGTGGGAGGTGCTGGCCGGGTGGAGCACGAGGGTGTGCACGCCGCCGAGGGAGGGGGCGAGGGCGGCCAGGCGGACGGACTCGGTGAAGGTGCGGGCCGCCTCGCGGCCGCCGACGAGGTCGAAGGCCAGGACGCCGCCGTGGCCGTCGGGCAGGAGCCGGCGGGCGAGGTCGTGGTCGGGGTGCCCGGGCAGGCCCGGGTAGTGGACGGCGCCGACCGCGGGGTGGGCGGCGAGGCGGCCGGCCAGGTCGAGCGCGGTCTCGCAGTGCCGGCGGACTCGCAGGGCGAGGGTCTGGAGGCCGCGCAGGGTCAGCCAGGCGGCGAACGGGTCGGCGGCGGCGCCGAGTTCGACGGCGTAGTGCCAGACCTTGCGGTGCAGTTCGGCGTCCGCGAGAACGGCGACGCCGGCCAGGACGTCCGAGTGGCCGCCGAGGTACTTGGTGGCCGAGTGGATGACGACGTCCGCGCCGTACTCGATCGGCCGGCAGAGCAGCGGCGTCGCGAAGGTGTTGTCCACGACGCTGACCACCCCGGCCCGCTTGGCGACGCCGATCAGCCCGGGCAGGTCGGTGACCCTGGTCGTGGGGTTGGAGATGGTCTCCAGGTGCAGCAGCCGGGTGGTGGGCCGCAGCGCCGCCTCGACCTCGGCCGGGTCGTCGCCCCCGACGTGGGTGACCTCCACCCCCCAGCGCTCGGCGAGGTCGGCGAGCACGGCGAAGGTGCCGCCGTACAGGCTTCGCTGGGCGATCACGTGGTCGCCGGAGCGCAGCAGGGCGAGCAGGACGGTGTTGATCGCGCCCATGCCGGAGGCGGTGGCGATCGCGCCGGCGCCGCCTTCGAGGTCGGCCACCGCCGTCTCCAGCGAGCGGACGGTCGGATTGCCGTAGCGGTTGTAGAAGAAGGCCCCGCCCGGGCCGCTGAAGGCCTGGGTGAGCGCGTCGCTGGTGTCGAAGGCGAAGAGGTGGCTCTGGTGCAGCGGCACGCCCATCGGACGGCTGCCGGCGGTGTCCGCGAGGGGTGGGTGGACGATCCGGCTCTCGGGGCGCAGCGCGCCGGGGGCCCGGTGGCCGTCGGGGGTCCGTTGGCCCTCGGGGGTCTGGTGTCCGTCGGGGGTCTGGTGTCCGCCAGAGGCCTGCTGTCCGTCGGGGGTCTGGTGGCCGAGGTAGTCGCTCATGCCGCCCATCGTCGGGCCGGTCGCATGCCGCGCCCAGGGCCAATCGCGCCCGGGTGGCCCGCCCCGGTGCCGCAGCGGCGCCGGGGCGGGCCACCGCGGCTCACTTGCGGCGGCCGAAGATCCGCTTCGCGGCGTAGACGATGCCGACGATCAGCAGCACGAAGAACAGGATGATCAGGATGACCACGACGATCAGGAACTTGCCGAGCTTGGCGAAGAAGCCCGACTTCTTCTTCTCGTCCTTGGCCGCGAGGTGGGCGGCCGGCGCGGTCTGACCGCTCCGGGTGCTGACGGAGACGGCCGGGCCCGCCGCCGGGGCGGCCGGGCCGGAGCCGGTGACGGAAACGGTGGTGGCGGCGGCCGCGACGGGCCGGGGTGCGGCCGTCGCCGTCGCGCTCGACGCCGCGGCGGTGAGGCCGACGGCGGCCAGCAGTGCCACCAGGGCGCCGGCTATCGAACGTGCGATCCGGTGAGTCATCGTGCTCCTCGTACGGGTTCTGAGCAGCACAGAGGAGCCCGGCCGACCGGATCCGCTGGTCTGACCAGGTGGTTTTCTCATCTGCGCCTAGTATGCTCCACTGAGTTTCTACAGCGGTGTAAAAGTTTAGCGACGGGCCTGCCCGGATCGGCTCCGGCCCCGGCCACGCACGCCCGCCGGTCCGACGGGGGTTTCGTGGCAACTGTGGAGGATGACGACGTGTCTGGTCGCAGGGGTTCCCCCGGAGCCGGAAAATCGCCGCGCCGGGCAGCCGGCGGCTCGCCGGAGGGCCGCATACCCGACGGCGACATACCCGACGGCCGCACAGCCGAGGAGCGCACCGCGCAGGGCCGCCCGGCGGACGGCGGCCAGGCCGGCCGGCCGGATCAGGCAGGCCGGGCCGGTCAGGCCAGCCGTACGAGCCGGGCGAAGCCCAAGGCCAAGCGCAGCACCAAGGAGAAGGTGCTCTGGGCGACGGCCGGCTGCACCGCCCTCCTGGTCCTCGGCGGCTGCGCCGTCTACTACCGCCTGAACAGCAACCTCACCACCTTCGACGGCGACGCCCTCAGCAAGGACCGCCCGGCCGCCGCGGCGCCGGACGCCCAGGGCCGCAGCCCGGTCAACGTCCTGCTGATCGGCTCGGACAGCCGCGGCAACGGCAACAGCGACCTCGGCGGCGGCGGGGACGGCGGCGCCCGCTCGGACACCGCGATCCTGCTGCACGTCTACGCCGACCACAAGCACGCCGTCGGCATCTCCATCCCCCGCGACTCCCTGGTCACCATCCCGGCGTGCAAGCTCCCGAACGGCAAGTGGACCAAGGAACAGACCAATGTGATGTTCAACAGCGCCTTCTCGGTGGGCGACACCGACCAGGGCAACCCGGCCTGCACCCAGAACGCCGTCGAGAAGCTCACCAACCTGCGGGTCGACCACACCATCGTGGTGGACTTCAACGGCTTCGCCTCGATGACCAAGGCGGTCGGCGGCGTCGAGGTCTGCCTGCCGAACGACATCCACGAGGGCGATCTCAACCCGAACCTGGGCAAGAAGGGCAAGCTGGTCTTCCCCAAGGGCAAACAGAAGGTGGAGGGCCAGTCCGCGCTCGACTTCGTCCGGGTGCGGCACGGCATCGGCGACGGCTCCGACATCGGCCGCACCAAGCGTCAGCAGGCCTTCCTCTCCTCGCTCATCAAGGAGGTCAAGTCCCGCGGCATGGACCCGACCACCCTGCTGCCGCTCGCCGACGCCGCGACCAAGTCGCTCACCGTCGACCCCGACCTCGGCTCGGCGGCCAAGCTGCTCTCCTTCGCCATGTCGCTCAAGGACGTCAACCTGCACGACGTCAAGTTCGTGACGGCGCCGTGGCGCTACGAGGGCCCGCGGGTCGCCCTGCTCCACCCCGACTCGGACCAGCTCTGGGCCGCGCTCAAGGCCGACCGCACCCTGGACGGCCAGGACGCGAGCGCCACCGCCGCGGACTCCGCCGCGCCGGGCACCCCCGCCGCCGAGGCCACCCCCAGCCCCACCGCCACCACTCCCGTCCCGGACGCCAAGAGCGGCGAGGCCAAGCCCGCCGACGTGAAGGTCGCCGTGCTCAACGGCACCGACGCGACCGGGCTCGGCGGCAAGGCCGCGGAGGCCGTCAAGGGCGCCGGCTACACCGTGACCAGCGTCGGCAACGCGACCGGCAAGCCGCGCGCCACCACGGTCGTCGAGTACGGCGCGGGCGAGCGCGCCGCGGCCGACGCGGTCGCGAAGCTGTTCCCGGGCGCCACCGTCCAGGCCGGCGGCAAGGGCGTCAGCGTAGTGCTCGGCCACGACTTCGCCGCCGCCAATCCGGCCGGCGCCGCCGACCCGGCCGCCTCCGCGTCGCCCGGCGGGGCCCCGGCTGCTCCGGCCCCGGTGCCCAGCAGCGTCGCCAACGCCGCCCGGTCGGCCGACGACGACCCGTGGGGGGGGGGGGGGGTGTGGGGGGCCGGCGGGGGGGGGGGGCAACCCATGGGCCAGCCCCGGGGGGTTTAGAAAAAAAAACAACCCCACACAGAAAACCAACCTCGCGGTGGGTG
>NZ_JBHWIO010000075.1:34803-45254 GCF_042732075.1 Kitasatospora sp. NPDC059812 | reverse complement strand
GGGTCGGTCCAGGTCTCGTGGTCCAGGACGTGCAGCTCGTGGCCCGCGAACAGGGCGAGCAGCTGGTTCCAGGAGGCGTCGAACGACACCGACGTGGTCAGGGCCACCCGCAGCCGCTGCCGTTCCCCGAGGACCGCCCGGAAGTGCACCTCCCGGAGGTCCGTGAGCAGGTTGAGCAGGCCGCCGTGGGTCGGCGCCACGCCCTTGGGCCGGCCGGTGGAGCCGGAGGTGTAGATGACGTAGGCCGGGTGGCCCGGATCGACGACCACCGTCGGGTCGGTCGGCGGGCAGCCCGCCACCAGGGCGGCCGATTCCGGGGCGTCGAGCACCAACCGGTCGACCGGACCGCCGTCGGGCAGGCGGTCCGCGCTGCCGGAGTCGGTCACCAGCAGGATCGGTCGGGCGTCGTCGAGCAGGTAGGCGATCCGGTCGGCCGGGTACTCGGGGTCGACCGGGACGTACGCCGCGCCGGTCTTCAGCACCGCGAGGATCGCCACCACCAGCTCGGCCGACCTCGGCAGCGCCACCGCCACCAGCCGCTCCGGCCCCGCACCCCGGTCGATCAGGGCGTTCGCCAGCCGGTTCGCCCGCACGTCGAGCTCCGCGTACGTCAGTGAGACGTCACCGCACACCAACGCGACGAGGTCCGGAGTCGCCCGGACCTGCTCCCGGAACAGCTCCGGCAGGCTCGTGGCGGGATCCGCCGCCACCTGCCCGGTGCCGAGGGCCGCCACCTCTCGGTGCTCTGCGGCCGTGAGCAGGTCGATCCGGCCCACCGCCTCGTCAGGGTCACAGTCCGCGACGGCGTCGAGCACGGCGAGCAGCCGCTGCTGGTGCGCGGCGAGGTCGTCGTCGCCGTATGCCTCGGGCGCGCCGTGCAGCCTGAGGAGCGGGGGGTTGCCGTCCCGGTAGTCGAACACCCAGACGGCGAGATCGGTGGTCGACCCGGACACGAAGTGGTGCACGGAGGCGGGGTGCCCGGCGAAGGTGGGCCTCGCGTTGAAGGCCATGATGTTGACGATCAGCGGGAACACCGTCCCGATGCTCCCGGGCGCGCCGAGATCCCGCAGCAGGTCCTCGCTGCGGTAGCGCTCGTGCGCGACGGCCGCCTCGACTTCCCGTGCCACCTGGGCGACGAGTTCGCGCCACAGCATGTCCGGTCGTACCGTCAGCCGCAGCGGCACCACGTTCGACATCGTGCCGGGCACTGACATCAGGTCGCGGTCGGAGCCCCGACGGGCGGTGACCGGGAGGGCGAGCACCACGTCCTGGGTACCGCTCAGCCGGTGGGCGTAGAGCGCCGCCGCCGCGATCACCAGGCGGGACCACCGGACACCGACCCTCCCTGCCGCCGCCCGCAGCGCGTCCGGGCTCCGCAGCTCCCGCTCCTCGGCCAGACGCAGGGCCCGGTGCGGGTCAGTCGTGGCGCTGTCGGTGAGCCGGGTCGGGGCGGGCAGGTCTGCACAGCGCTCGGTCCAGTAGGAGCGGTCGGCGGTGAAGTCGGCGGACGAACGGTAGGCGGCGTCGCTGTCGACCAGGTCCCGCAGCGAGCCGAACGGCGACGGCGGCACCGCGCCGCCCTCGGACAGCGCCGAGTACACCTCGCCGACCCGCTGGCGGACCATAGAACTGCTGATCGCGTCCAGCACCACGTGGTGGTAGTTCAGGTACCAGAGGAATTCGGTCGGCGACAGCTTGACCAGCGCGTGCCCGAACAGCGGGTCGCGCGCGAGATCCAGCGGGCGCATCAGGTCCCGCTCCATCCACTCCATGGCCGCCGCACGGGGTGCGGGCTCCCCGCTCAGGTCCAGGTGTGCCGGTGCCCAGTCCCAGGTCTCGCGGAGGATCTGGCGCGGGCCGTCACCGCCGTCGACGAAGGTCACGTGCAGGGCGTCGACCTCGTCGACGACGCGGCGCAGCGCGGTCTCGAACAGGTCCGGGTCGACCGGCCCGTGGATCTCCAGGCACTCACCGACCCGGTAACCGGGGATCGGTGTCCGGGAGCGCTGCTCGGCGAGCCAGATCTCGCGCTGGGCCGCTGTCAGGGCAAGGACGTCGCCGTCGCGACGGGACATGGGGGTACCTCCAGAAGTGTGGGCGGGCAGGCGCGCAGGACGCGCCGGGCCACGCCGACCGCGGTGACGTCACACGGTCAGCGGGCGGTGCGGCTTTCTGCGGTCAGGCGGCGCGTTCGCCGGCCTGGAGCTGCCAGAGGGATGCGTAGAGTCCGTGCCGGGCGAGGAGTTCGTCGTGGGTGCCCTGCTCGGCCACGACGCCGCCCCTGTCCATGACGTAGATCCGGTCGGCGTGGCGGACGGTGGAGAGCCGGTGGGCGATGACGACCATCGTCCCGCCGACCGCGAAGCCGCGCAGCGTGCGCTGGATGGCAGCCTCGGTCTCGTTGTCCACCGTGGAGGTCGCCTCGTCGAGGATCACGACCGGCGCGTCCTTGAGGATCGCCCGCGCCAGGCCGATCCGCTGCCGCCGGCCGCCCGACAGCGCGGCACCGCGTTCACCGATCACCGTGTCGTAGCCGTCCGGCAGCGCCGCGATGAAGGTGTGCGCCTCGGACATCGAGGCGGCCTTGACGACGGCCTCGTCCGAGGCCGCGAAGCTGCCGTAGCGGATGTTGTCAACGATGCTGCCGTCGAAGAGGAACGGGTCCTACGCGACGAACCCGATCGCGTCGCGCAGGTCCCGGGGACGCGCCGCAGGACCGCGGCGAGGACTTCGGCCGTCCGGGGCCGTCCGAGAACCAGCCTGACGTCCCAGCGCTGGCGGCCCGGAATGACCGAGCGCAGGCTCGCGTCCGGATCCATGGAGCGGAATCCGGCTGCGGAACCCAGCAGAGATGGCATGTGTACGATCACCTGTTTGCGGAGGTCATGAGCGATCCGGCATCGGGCACGACGGATCAATGTGGCGGAGCGGGAATTCTGAAGGGGCGGCCGATGGGGCCGGAAGGCCCGCGGCCGACCACCGCGCGGACACAGCTCGCGAGCTCGATCACGGTGTGCGTCCAGGCGGCGGGTCAGGTCGCGCCGGTGCGTCAGTGTGCCCTTCCGGCGCCGACGGTCGTACGGATCTTCGAGGCCCTCGCCTCGGCTTCGGCCCGGGCGGCGGCCTCGCCCCTCTCGGCGTTCGGGGTCGCGTTCCCGGCCGCACGATGGCCGTCACCGGACGTGACCTGAGCCGCCGACACGTCGGCGGCGACCTCGGCCGCGAGGTCGTGGATGTTCTCCCCGGCCTCGTGGGCCGCCTTCTTCACCTCCATGACGAGCCCGACGGACGTCTTGACGACGCCTCGCACCAGCGGCTTCAGCAGACGCTTGACCAGTGGCGAGACGACGAGACCGATCAGGAACGGCGGAACTACGGGCGGCATGGTGTTCCAACCTCTCTACGTATGACAGGGGACCCCGGGCACGGCGAACTGCCGGAGCACGCACAGCAGGACCGGCGGTAGAACTCCTTTTCGGGATTGTCGGCTCACGTCGCGGATTTCCCGCCGAACCGATTTCCTCACCGATGAGGCCAACCGCCCGATCCTCCGCCACCGTAGTCGAATAGCTCCCGTCAAAACCAAACATCCTCAACGGGATTCACCCGGCCGAGTGCAATCCGAACTACCAATCGCTACGAACTCAGTAAAGGTTTGCCGCCCAATTAGACCGATCATCACATTTCTAGATCAATGGCGATCGCCGTTTTCTCGTGCCACCCTCCCGCGCTCGGCCGGCCCCAGCCCATCGAGTCGGCGCCCCCCGGCACAACGCCGGGCCGGCCCCGGCAATCGTCCGAAGACGCACCGGGCGGTTCCTGTGTCACTCCGCAGCTCCGGCCGATCACGGACGAGTGAACTCCCGGCCGGCGGCTGGCCCGCCGACTGCCGCGAACGCCAGCATGAGCGGCATGACCACCACGCACCCCCCAGCCGAGCGGGCCGCCCAGGCCCGGGAAGCCGAAGCCCAACTCGCCGCCGCAGGAATCGACGGGGTGGTGTTCGGCTGGGTCGACAACGCCGGGCTCACCCGGGTGAAGTCCGTTCCGCTCGCCCAGCTCGAACACGCCGCCGAGTACGGTGTCGGCGCCGTACCCTGCTTCGACGTCTCCCTGGTGGACGACTCCTTCGCCACCGCGCCTTCGGGCACCGGCCCGGTGGGCGACCTGCGGCTCGTCCCCGACCTCGACCGGCTCACCCCGCTCGCCGCCCAGCCCGGCTGGGCCTGGGCCCCGGCCGACCGCTACACCCAGGACGGCACCCCGCACCCCGGCTGCCAGCGCCACTTCGCCCGCCGGGTCACCGAGACCGTCGAGCGGCGCGGGCTCTCGGTGCGGGCCGGGATCGAGATCGAGTGGGTGGTGGCCGACTCCGCCGGAGCCCCCGCGACGACCGGGCCCGCGTACGGGATGACCCGCTTCATCGAGCACTCCGACTACCTGCGGGAGGTACTGCGCGCCCTCACCGCCCAGGGACTGGCCGTGCTCCAGGTCCACCCCGAGTACGCCGCCGGACAGTTCGAGGTCTCCGTCGCCGCCGAGGGGCCTGTCGAGGCGGCCGACACCACGATGCTGGTGCGCCACACCGTCCGGGCCGTCTCCGCCCGGCACGGCCTGCGGGTCTCGTTCGCGCCCGTCTTCACCGAGGGCTCGATCGGCAACGGCGGCCACCTGCACCTCAGCCTCTGGCGAGAGGGCCTGAACCTCGGGCACGGCGGCCCCGGCCGGCACGGGCTGCACCCGGAGGCCGAACAGTTCCTCTCGGGCGTCCTGGCCGAGCTGCCCGCCCTGCTCGCCCTCGGCGCACCCGGCGTCGCCTCCTACCTGAGGCTGGTCCCCTCCCACTTCGCCGGGGCCTACCGCTGCTGGGGCCTGGAGAACCGTGAGGCGGCACTGCGGCTGATCGCCGGCTCCACGGCCCGGCAGGCCAACGCCGAGCTCAAGTGCTTCGACGCCGCCGCCAATCCGTACCTGGCGATCGGCGGCGTGCTGGCCGCCGGACTCGCCGGCCTGGACGCCGGTCTGCCCCTCCCGCCCGAGACCACGAGCGACCCCGCCGCCCTCGGCGACGCCGAGCGCCTCCCGGAGAGCCTGCCGGAGGCGATCGACGCGTACGAGAAGTCCGACGTGCTGCGGCAGGCGCTCGGCCCCGAGCTGTACGAGACCGTGCTGGCCGTCCGTCGCGCGGAGGCGGAGCTGTTCGCGATGCGCACGGATGCGGAGGTCATCGAGGCCGTCCGCTGGCGCTACTGACGAGCACCGGTTCTGCTCCACCGGCTCCCCGGCGACGGGTCGATCGCAGACCCCCTGGTCGCCGGGGAGCGAGGAGCCAGGAGCGGCCCGCCGATGGCCGGTCGGAAGCGGCGGAACCCTGCCGGGTACGGGAGATGGCTATATCAACCCACTTCGGCTCTGGGTGAGGACTCGGGAGTCGGATCGGTGACCTCGGGTTCCAGCGGCTTCGCCATGTAGACCGCATCGGCACCGTAGCTCGCGGGCAGCCCGATCTCGGGCCGGGCGCGGTACCCGAGGCGAGCCCACACGGCCTGTGCGCCGAGGACGGCGACCAGCGAGACCGTCCGGTGGCCGGCCGCCAGCGCGGTGTCGTCCAGGTGGCGCATCATCCGTGGGGCGAGACCCCGGCCGCGCAGCTGCTCGGCGATCACCAGGTCGTGCGCGTGCATGTTGGCGGGCCGCCCGCCAGTGCCGTCCCCGTCCGCGTCCTCGCTGCGGCTGAGGTCCGGGCAGCGGAACAGCGGGTACGGCAGGGCGAGCAGGTAGCCGCCGAGGCCGCCCGGGTGCTCCAGCGCGAAGCAGGTGTCGGGTGAGGCGCGATGCCGGGACTGCAGGGCCTCGCGGCCTTCGGACAGGCCACTGGCGGCGTAGGCGCGTTCCTCCAGCGCGACCACGGCGTCCCAGTCCTCTTCCCGGAGCAGCCGGATCCGGTACTCGCTCATGCGTTTCCTCCGTTGCGGCGCCCGCCGATGCAGGTGTACGGCAGCGGCGCGAAGCCGTTGAACCCCTGGGTGGCGTAGGCGGCGGCGTACGCGCCGCAGGAGTGGACCCACACCGGGTCTCCCGAGGCGATCGCGCGCGGGACGCGGACCAGGCCGTCCTCCTGGGCGTACGCGTCGTCGCTGTCGCAGGTCGGGCCGGCCACCACGGCGTCGACGAACTGCCCGCCCTGGTGGGTCGGGAACTCCAGCCGGTACTGCAACTGGTCCATCTCGTACAGGCCGTTGAACTTGCCGCAGCTCAGGTACAGCCAGTCCTCGCGGGTACCGTCGAGCCGGTGGCGGGAGGAGAGCCGCGCCACGTGGGCGCGGATCGCGCCGTGGTCGGCGACCAGGTGCCGGCCGGGCTCAAGCAGGAACTCCAGCGGCGCGGCGTTGACGGCGCGCAGCCGGTCCATGCCCTCCCGGATCACCACGAAGATCTTGTCCAGCGGCGGTTCCAGCGGCCGGCCGCGCCGGTCGAGGACGCCGAGTGCGGGCAGCCCGCCACCGAGGTTGATGCGGCTCGGCACGATGCCGCGCCGGCTGAGCGCCTCCAGGACGGCGGCCAGCGATTCGATCGCCGCCACCCAGGCCCCGGCGGTCATCTGCTGCGAGCCGACGTGCACCGACAGGCCGGAGGGCACCAGCCCTGCGGTCCGGGCGGCGCCGAGCACCCGCACGGCGTCCTCGAGCGAGCAGCCGAACTTGCGGCTGAGGCCCCACAGCGCGCCCTCGCCGGTGGTCGCGATCCGGCAGAACACCCGCGATCCGGGGGCGTGTTCCGCGATCGCGGCGACGTCCTCCGGGCTGTCGGTAGCGAAGTCCCGCACGCCCAGCCGGTACGCCTCGGCGATGTTGCGGTCCGACTTGACGGTGTTCCCGTAGTGGATCAGCTCGGGTGCGACGCCGGTGCGCAGCGCCTGGGCGATCTCCTGCGGGCTGGCCGCGTCGAAGCCGGAGCCGAGCGCGGCGAGATGGTCCAGCACCTCGTCCACCGGGCAGGCCTTCATCGCGAACCGGACGGCCACGCCGGGAAGTTCGGCGCACAGTGCGGCGTACTGACGGCCGATGCCGTCCAGGTCGTAGACGATGGTGTCCTCGGTGGCATCGGCGAGCGCGGCGCGCAGGGCGGTGCCGTCGCGCTGTCCGGGAAGGCGCGTGGTGGATGCGTGCACGGTGGCCGGCGCGGTCGGGGCGCGGTGGCCGGTTCTACCGTGGTCGGCCGTCCGACGCGGTTCGGCGGTCTGGCGCATGTCGATGCTCTGAGGCCTCACGTGTGAACTTCCGGTCCGACTAGACGATTGATGCCACGGGATTGCTGGCACGCGTGAAATGAAGCAAGGGAGTCCGAAGGTCGGCTGTGACGCCTGACCCGAACTCCCTCTCCCACCGCACTCTACGTACTTCCAGGGCCTGCCCCACCACCCGTTGCGCACCCCGCACGGCCTGACCGACGCGAAGGCCGACGAGCGCGGACCGCTGCTCGGCATCTCCGTGCCGATCCCCATCCCTCCGCGCCCCGCCCCGGGCCACCGCTCGCCATACAGAACCACCCGAACGACGTCGGCGTCGGCCTCCACGGCCTTGACGACCAGGTCCCACCGGACGCTGTCGATGAACTGGTGAGAGCGACGCATCGGCGGATCGGCCCGTCCCGCTGGTCCCGGTCCCGTGACCAGCCGAAGATGACGGCATGGGTGTCGACGACCCGGGTGCCGGGCTGCTGGTGACGAACGTGCGCGTCTTCGACGGGATCGGAGGGGAAGCGGTGCCGGGGCACGTCCGGGTCCAACGGGACAGGATCGCAGAGGTGGTGCTGGGCCGCACCCTCCCGCCCGGCCTACCCGGAGGCGCGACGGTGATCGACGGCGGAGGCCGCACCCTCCTCCCCGGCCTCACCGACGCGCACGTCCACCTGTTCGCGATCGGCGGCACCATGGCGGAGCTCCAGCTCGCACCGACCGGCACCCTCCACTACCAGGCCCTGGCCGCGGCCCGCGACATGCTGATGCGCGGCTTCACCACCGTGCGGGACATGGCCGGAGACACCGAGCCGCTCCGGCGCGTGCTGGACCGCGGGCTGTTCCCGGGCCCGCGGATCTACCCGAGCCAGGCGGCCGTCTCCCAAACCGCCGGCCACGGCGACTTCGGGACGGTCCACGACGCCCCGACCGCCCTGGGCGGGCCACCGGCCCGGACCGAACAGATCGGGTTCACCCGGGTGGCCGACGGGCCGGAACGGGTGCTCGCCGCGGTGCGCGAGCAGCTGAAGAAGGGAGCCACTCAGATCAAGCTGATGGCCGGCGGCGGCGTCATCTCGGAGTTCGACCCGCTGGACGTCCTGCAGTTCACCACGGCCGAACTGGAGGCCGCCGTCGCCGCGGCCTCCGACTGGGGCACCTACGTGACCGTGCACGTCTACACCTCCGAAGGCGTCCGCCGCGCGGTGCGGGCCGGCGTGCGCTGCATCGAGCACGGGCACCTCGTCGACGAGGACACCATCCGCCACCTCGCGGAACAGGGCGTGTGGCTGAGCACCCAGCCGTTCGCGGTCGACGACCACCACTACGCCTCTCCGGACAGCGACCGCAAGAACCGCGAGGTCTGTGAAGGCGTCGCCCGCACCATCGGCTGGGCGGTGAAGCACGGTGTTCGGCTGGCCTTCGGCACCGACCTGGTGCTCGACCCCGGGAAGGCCCACCGGCAGAACGAGATGCTCGTCCGGCTCGGCAGCTACCTCAGCCCGGTCGAGGCCCTGCGGACGGCCACCTCCGGCAACGCCGAACTCTTCCGCCTGTCCGGCCGCCGAGACCCCTACCGCGCCGCGCCGCTCGGCGTCATCGCGCCGGGAGCATGGGCCGACCTCCTGGTCGTCGACGGCGACCCGACCACCGACCTCTCCGTCCTCGCAGACCCCGAACGCAATCTGAAGCTGATCGTCAAGGACGGCGTCGTCCACAAGAACGCACTCGGCTGACCCGCACCGGCCTCCGCCGGCCCGCAGCTCGGGCGGTCCATCACCGCCCTGTGGGTCGGTCAGGCATGCCGGAGACAGCGGGTTCCCCCACTGGAATCCCGCACCGATCCCGGACAGCACGTGGGTGTTCCCCGGGAGCACCTCGGTGCGCTGGCCGGCCTCCCGGAAGTGCCATCCCTGGCGGAGGTTCTGGCCGGGGCCGCTCCGCCGGGGTGGGCGGTCGCGGGTGGAGCGGCCCCGGCGGAGCGGTCGCGGCGGGGGTCAGCGGGTGCTGAAGTCCGCGTTCCAGGAGGCGTTGCCGGTGCGGGCCAGGCCGACCTCGTTGTAGTCGCCGAGCATGATCCCCAGGTGGCCGGGCGACTTGATCCAGCCGTCGACGGCGGCGTCGATGTCGGTGGGGCCGTAGAAGGCGATCTCGCCGAATCCCCTCCCGGTGTAGCCGAGGCCCCGCGCGATGCTGCCCGAGTCGCAGAAGTGGCCGGAGACGCGGCGCTGGTCCATCTGGTCGGCGTTGCACTTGGCGGCCTGGGAGAGCGTCTGGTTGAGGCGCACCGCCGGCCTGCCGTTCTGGGCGCGCACGGTGTTGAGCCGGTCCAGGAAGCGCTGCTCGACGGAGGTGCCCGGGCCCGGGCCCGGGCCGGTGCCCGACCCGATCAGGTCGAACCGCTGGGCCATGCTGCCGTCGCAGTTCTCGACGGTGACCTCCCGGTCGAGGCCGTGGTAGGTCAGACAGCGGTTGTCGCGGGCGTTGTGGAGGTAGGTGCCGCCGCCGGCGGCGGGCTCCAGGGTCCACTGCTGGTTGTCGCCCGCCCACCAGTGGATGAACTGGGTGGACCGGCCGTCGTTGGTGTCCATCTCCAGCACGCGTTCGGTGCCGTTGACGTTGCGGGCGAAGTCGACCCGGTCGCCGGGCTTGTTGGAGATCCAGAACGAGGTGGAGGCGTTCTGGTAGTTGCGGGCGACGATCCGGGAGCCCTCGCCGTCGGAGCTGGCCAGCGAATTGTGGTTCTGGTGGTCCTGGATCGTGATCATCTGCTCGACCACGGCGGCGTTCGCCGGCGCGGCGAGCAGCGTGACGCTGCTCGCGGATATCGCGGAGACGGCGAGCGCCAGGCCTGCCAGCCGGGTGCGGCGGCGGGTGCCGGTGCTCGGGCGGAGGGTGGGGGTGGGAGTGGGGGTGGACGGGTGGGACACGGGAATCTCCTGTTGTCGATGGACCGCGTGCGGATGAGACTGCGGAACGCGGTCAGGACACCAGGACTGGATTGACAATTGATCAGCAGCGCGTTGACGAACAGGATGTGCGTCGTCCACGGAGGCGGCGCGGACCTCAGGCCCACACGTGTGTCAGCCGGATCGTGTTGCCGTGGGCGGCCGCCGCGGGGGGCCGGGGGCGCGCGCCCGGGTGAGTTTGGGCGGCTGAATTCGCCGCCGAGGGGGGCGGCGTGGTTGTGGACACCCCTCAGCCCGGGGGGGGA
>NZ_JBHWIO010000075.1:15531-34793 GCF_042732075.1 Kitasatospora sp. NPDC059812 | reverse complement strand
TCGCCGCGCGCCGCGCCCCCCCCCTGTCTCCCCGGGGGGGCGGGGGGGGGTGGGGGGGGCCCCCCCCGCCCCCGCGCCCCCCCCCCCCCCCCGCGCCGGGTTCAGTTGGCCAGGCTGAAGTCGCCGCCGAGGGGTGCGGCGATCTTGTCGACACCGGTCAGCGCGGTGAGCGAGGTGACGGGGGTGCTGCTGTCCGTGGTGGTGCCGTTGCCGAGTTGGCCGGAGCCGTTGTTGCCCCAGGCGCGGACGGTGTTGTCGCCGAGCAGGACGATGGTGTGTTCGCGGCCGCCGGCGATCAGCTGGATGCCGGTGAGGCCGGGGACCGGGACGGGGGTGCTCCGGTAGTCGGTGGTGCCGTCGCCGATCTGGCCGGAGGTGTTCCGGCCCCAGGCCTTGAGCTGGTTGCCGCTGTCGGTGACGGCCAGGCTGTGGTGGGCTCCGGCCGCGATCCCGGAGACCCCGCCGAGCCAGCTGCCCTGGGTGTCGACCGGGGTGAAGCGGCTGATGGTGGTGTTGTCGCCGAGCTGGCCGGTGGCGTTGTAGCCCCACGCCTTCACCGCGGTGCCACTGGTGGGCTTGGTGGAGCTGCTCGGCGGGCCGACCAGGGCCAGGTTGTGGTCGGCGCCGGCGGCGATCCGGGTCACACCGGTCAGGTTGTTCACCAAGGACGGCACGTTGCGGCTCGCCGAAGTTCCGTCCCCGAGCTGGCCGTTGATGTTGTGGCCCCAGGCCCACACGGTGCCGTCCGCGCGCAGCGCCAGGCTGTGGTTGAGTCCGGCGGCGATCGCGATCACCTTGCCGAGTCCCTCGACCCGGACCGGGACGCTGCTGTCGGCGTTGGTCCCGTTGCCGAGCTGGCCGTGGTTGTTGCGCCCCCAGGCGACCACGGTCCGGTCGGCGAGCAGGGCCAGGCTGTGCACTCCGCCCGCGGCGACATCGGTGGCATCGGAAAGGTTGACGACCTGGCCGGGCGCGTTGTGGCTGAACACCGAACCGTCACCGAGCTGCCCGGACCCGTTGGCGCCCCACGTCTGCACCGTGCGGTCGGTCAGCAGGGCCAGCCCGAAACCTGTGGCGGGGCCGCTTCCCCCGGCGGCGATCTTCACCACCTCGGCGCTCGTCAGCCCCAGCACGGTGGTGGCCGTCGTACGAATGTCCGTCCAGGTGCCGTCGCCGAGCTGACCTGCGCGGTTGTTGCCCCAGGACTTGAGCCGCTTCTCCGCCACTTCATCTCCTCATCGGGTGTGCTGTCATGCGGGAATGCGACCGCGCCGGGCGCGCGGCCGCGGAGGCTGCCACCAGGACGCGGCGGCGTTGCCTCCCGACGGGCCGCTCTTGCCCGGCCCTCGCCGCAAGCTCTCGAACGCATCATCGGTGACGACCGATCAGAACTCGGGACCCCGATCTCGACCTTCACTCGAACAGGTGACCTTCCGGCGTCTCCGGGTACGCCGGGCCGTCGGGTGGGGTGTGGGGGCGCGGGTTACTTGGGCATCTCGTTCCAGAGCTGCTGGGCGCTCTTGCCGGTGAGCTGGACCCAGATCTGCTCGTTGTAGTTCGTGGTGTTCAGCAGGTGTGCCAGGTCGGGCTTGTTGTAGGCCTTCGAGACGTAGTCGATGAACCGGGCGGTGGCCTGGTAGCCGCTGTCGTAGTTGGAGTCCGGGCCGAAGTGCTGGGCGCCGGTGCCCGGCTGGAAGTTGTAGTCGCGCACCCAGTCCGCCAGGCCCTCGCCCAGCCACCACTTGCCGGAGAACGGGCTGTCCCAGACCGCGACGTGCACGGCCTCGTGCACCAGGAAGCCGGTGTCACCCTTGTTCCCGCGGGTGTAGCCGATGTTGACGTGGACCTCCTTGACGCCGTTGCTGGGGTTCACCGTGGTGAACGCGGGGTTGTCGGTCAGCTTCGGGTCGAAGATGATCTTGAAGTAGCTGGGGGCGGCGAAGGCTCCCTTGGTGATCAGGTTGGAGATCGTCGGGTAGTAGTCCGCGACGGTCCTCTTCTGCTGCTCCAGCCACGGCCCGAGGTCCGGGGCCTGCGAGTAGTCGAGGTCGATGGCCGGGCGGCCGGCGGTCGGCGGGGTGGTGGCGCCGTTGCGGTCGAGGTTCCAGGACTGCGCCTGGTCCCCCGCGTTGCAGGCGGCCACCTTGGCGTTCAGGTCCGCGCCACGGGCCAGGCAGAGGTTGCTGTCCGAGACGCTGTGCAGCAGCCAGGCCCGGCCGCTGCCCATCGAGGTGTTCTCCAGCCACCACTTCTGGTTGTCCGCGCCGACGTAGTTCCAGGCACCGACGGTGTTCTTGACCCGGTCCCGGTCGACGGCGTTGTTGGTGCCGGGCACCTTGACCGACCAGGTGCCGTTGCCCTCGTCCCTGACCGTCCAGACCTGCTGGGCGGAGGACTCGTTCCAGTCGCGGACCACCACGTTGGAGGCGTTGTTGCGGCTGTCCCACTGCAGGGCGCCGCCCGCGTAACTGGAGATGCGGTAGTCGGCGCCGCTGGACGGGAGCGACTCGGCCGCGCTGGCGGTCCCGGCGCCGAAGGCCATCCCGGACACGACGGTCGCGGCGGACAGGACGACGGCGGCGGCCGTACGACGGGTGAACATCTCGGGGCTCTCCTCTCGGGCGGTTCCCCCCTGGAACCGGCCTGCGCTCATGCCACCGGGCCCCGGTAGACGCGGCGTCAACGCTCCCGTCAACGGGTGCGTTGACAGGCCGTCGGCTCGGTGGTGTTCACCCGAGGGTCCAGGCCTCCTGCCAGATGGCTCCTCACTCGCGGACGCCCGCGCCCTCGACCGCCCGCCCACGGGTCGCACGCACGGCCGCGCCCGCCGCGGTGGCCAGGGCGACGAGGGCGCAGAGCGCGACGGCCTCCCCGATCCGCGCCCACGGGACCACCGTCGGCGCGTCGGCCACGAGCTTGCCCAACGAGACGCGCTGGGTCAGTGCGGCGAGCGCGGTCGCCACGGCAGCGAGCAGGGTGGCGACGACCACCGCCACGGCCGACTCGGCCGCGGCCACCCTCACGATCTGACCGCGCACCGCGCCGGTGAGAGCGAGCAGGGCGAACTCCCGCCGCCTCCCCGCCATCGCCATGATCAGGGTGTTGGCGACCGCGATCAGCGCGTAGGCCAGCGCGATCCCCAGGATGATCACCGCCGCGTTGTCCGTCTGCTGCGCGGCATGCGCGCGCTCGGCCTCAAGGTAGGCGTCGTAGGTCACCACATGCGCGCCGGAACCTGCCAGCGCCTGGTTCACCGCGGCCGTCTGCTGCGGGTCGAGCGCCGCGCCGGCGCCCGCCGAGGAGTCGAGGTAGACCCGGCTCGGCATCAGCGCGCCGGTCAGCGCCGAGGACACGTAGGTGTCGTCCCCGTTCAGGCCGCGCGCGACCACCGCCGCGACGACGGTCGAGGCCCTCGTGCCCGTCGGCAGCAGCATGACCACGCGGTCCCCGACCGCCAGGGCGTCGGACTCGGCCGCGTGCTCGTCGATGACCAGGAAGTCCTCGGGCAGAGAGGCGAGGGAGCCGGAGAGCACCGGCGGCGTGACGGTAGCGCCCAGCGCCGCCGCCGGGACGGCCTTCGCGCTCAGCGAGTCGATCTGCTCACCGGCGGCGGTACCGATCCGGACGTTCATCGAGGTGACCGGGGTGACCCGGATCCCGGGCACGGCCGCCAGGCGGGCGAGCGTCGGGCCGTCGATCCCCGAGCCTCCGGGCACGACCACGTCCGCCGCGCGGATCTCCTGCTGCTGCCGGGCCAGCAGCGCCGCGTCGCCGGACTCCTGCATCGTCAGCATCGCGGCGACCAGCCCGACGGCCACCACGATCGGCGCCACGGTGGCGGCCGTACGGCGCCGGGAGGTGAGGATGTTCTCCCGCACCAGCAGCGGGCCGGCCGTGGCGCAGCTGCGCAGCGGGCGGAGCAGCAGCCTCGTCACCGGGCGCAGCAGGGCCGGGGTCAGCAGGGTGACCGCGCCGACGTAGAGCACCGGCACCACCTCGTACTTGCGGGCGCTGGCCGCGAGGTACGGCTCGGTGCGGGAGATGACGATGCCCGCGACGACCGCGCCGGCCAGCATCCCGACGCCCAGCAGCCAGCGGGCCGGCGTCATCGCGCGGCGCTCCAGCACGCTCTCGCGCAGCACCTCGATCGGGCGGATCAGCGAGACGCGCACCAGGGTCGCGGCCGAGCCGGCCAGCGCGGCGGCGACGCCGATGACGGCGGCGACCAGCAGCGGCAGGACGGTGACGGGGATGGTGAACCACGACGGGGCCACGTGGTGGTCGAGCATCCAGGAACGCAGCGGCACGGTGCACAGCAGCGCGAGCAGGCAGCCGGCGACCGCCGCGGCCAGGCCGATCAGCAGGGCCTCCCAGAGCACCATGCGCCGTACCTGCCCGGGGGCCGCGCCCACCAGGCGCAGCAGCGCCAGTTCGCGGCGGCGCTGCTCGGCGGCGAAGGCGAAGGTCGCGGCGACGACGAACACCGCGACACACACGGCGAGTCCGGTCGTACTGCCCGCCATGGCCTGGGCATTGGCCAGTGCCTGGGCGCCACCGGTGGAGTCTGGGTCCAACCGGGTCAGGCCGTCGCCGGTGAGGACCACGGCCCGGTCGCCCGCGAGCGCGGCCAGCTGCTTCGCCTCCTGGTCGGTGACGAGCGCGTTCACTCCGGGTGACAGGCGCTGCGCCTCGGCGGCGCTGAAGAAGACCGCGTTCTCGAACCAGAGCGCGTCGGTGACGCCCACCACCCGGTAGTGGCCGGCGCCGTCGCCCGTCGTGACGCCGGTCTGGCGTCCGATCGGCTCCCGGGAGCCGCCGCCGACGACGATCTCGTCCGCGGCCTGCGGCGCGCGCCCGGCCGCCAGGCGGTAGCCCGCGAAGGCGGCCGAGGGCCAGGGGTGGCCCGTCATCTCCCCGGAGCCGGAGGCGAGTTGCACGGGAAAGCTGCGGTCGGGCGTAGCGTGCCCGGTCGCGGCCGCCTTCGCGACGACGTCGGGCGGCAGGACGGCGGGGGCCTTCATCGGGCGCCCGTCGAAGCCCTGCGGTGCCAGGACGGCCGAGGCCTCCTTGAACCTCTGCGGACCCGGGTGCGGCGTGCCGAAGGTGGCGGCGAGGGTCAGCGTCATCATGCCGATCATCGTGGTGCCGAGCGTGAGGGCGAGGAAGGCGCCCGCGAAGCCCGTCAGGCGGTGGCGCAGGGTGGCTGCGGCGATCTTCAGCACGGCTTCGTCCCACTCCCGCCGGGCTCCAGCGCGGCCATCCGCATCCCGTGCTGCTCGACGACATACGGCTGGCCCGGGGCCCGCCCCTCGCCAGGAGACGGGGCCGCTGCTGGAACCTTGCTCCGGAACACGCGCTCGCCTTCTCCGTGGGGGTCGGTCGGGCGCATCGGCCACCCGCCGCGCCGACGCTACGGCCCCACGCGGGATCGGCACCTCCGGACTGCCCCTGATATCGCCCCTGATATCACCCCTGAGGAACCGGGCCAGTGCCCGAAACGGGCACCCGGCCTCGTCCTGCCCTTGTGGCTTTCAGGCGCCGCGGGTCAGGCGCCGCGGGTGTCGTAGGTCTCGCGGTTGGCCAGCACATCGTCCATGTGCACCTCGGCCCAGGCCTTGAGGCCGCGCATCATCCCGTACAACGACAGGCCGAGATCGGTCAGCTCGTAGGAGACGGTGACGGGCACGGTCGGCACCACGGTGCGGGACACCAGGCCGTCGCGCTCCAGGGAGCGCAGCGTCTGGGTGAGCATCTTCTGGCTGACACCGGCCAGCAGGCGCAGCAGCTCCGAGTAGCGCAACGCCCGGGGCTCGCCGGCGCAGTCGGCGCCCGGCCGGTGAGGGGCGTCGCTGCCGAGCCCGGCCAGGATCAGTGCGACCCATTTGTCGGAGATCCGGTCGAGCAGTTTGCGGCTGGGGCAGACCGCCAGGAATGCGTCGTACTCCACCTTGGCCTGTGCCCTCTGCTGGGCCGCCGTCACCGTCGCCATCGGCTGCTCCTCTCACCCACGGGTGCCTTACGCACTCCGAAGTACCTACTTCCTGTCAGGAAGCTACTCACCAATGATGGTGCAGGGCGCCGACAGGCACCACCACCTCGCTGACACGAAAGGCAAGAGAATGGGCACGTTCCCCGCGACGCTTCCCGGCGGCACCTGGAACCTGGGCGACCTGACCGTCACCCGGTTCGGCTATGGCGCCATGCAGCTCACCGGCCCCTGGGTCATGGGCCCGCCCGCCGACCACGACGGCGCGCTCGCTGTTCTGCGCGAGGCCGTCGGCCTCGGGATCACCCACGTCGACACCGCCGACGCCTACGGCCCGCACATCACCAACCAGCTGATCCGCGAAGCCCTGCACCCGTACCGCGACTCGCTGCACATCGTGACCAAGGTCGGCACGACCCGGGACCAGGAGGGAGGCTGGCCCCCGGCCCGCAAGCCCGAAGACCTGCGCAGGGCCGTCCAGGAGAACCTGGAGAACCTCGGCCTCGACACGCTGGACGTGGTCAACCTCCGGCTCGGCGACGCCCAGGGTCCCCAGCCGGGCTCGCTCGCCGAGGCCTTCGAAACACTCGTCGAACTCCAGCAGCAGGGCTTGATCCGGCACCTCGGCGTGAGCAACGCGACGGCGGAACAGATCGCCGAGGCACTCTCGATCGCGCCGATCGTGTGCGTCCAGAACATGTACAACCTCGCCCACCGCCACGACGACGAGCTGATCGACGAACTCGCCGAACAGGACGTCGCCTACGTGCCCTTCTTCCCCCTCGGCGGCTTCAGCCCGCTGCAGTCCTCCGCGCTCACGGCGGTGGCCTCCCGGCTGGACGCGACGCCGATGTCGGTCGCCCTGGCCTGGCTGCTGCGGCGGTCGCCGAACATCCTGCTGATCCCCGGCACCTCGTCGGTGGCACACCTGCGAGAGAACGTCGCAGGCGCGGGACTCCAGCTCTCCGACGACGATCTCGCCGCGCTGGACGACATCGGCCGCTAGGCAGTTCGTTTGACGTCGAGGCGATCGGCCGCGCCGGCCGTACCGCGGCCGGGCGTACCGTCGCCGCGCTGCGGGCCGAGGAGTGCGCAGCGCGAGCGCCCGCAGGCGGGCGACAGGCCGTCGGCCCTGACCGACGGTCGGCGGGAGGTGGGACTCTGGCCTTACGTCAGCCCGTCCCCCGTACGCCGCAAGTCTGATCATGAACCCATCCCTGCGCCGTACGGGGGGCGAGTGCGCCTGAACGAAGACTGGAGGCGATCCGCTCCAGGAGTACGCGCAGCAGGAGCTTCGCTGGGAGCGCTGTGACGCGGGCGGGCCGGCGGGGTTCGAGTGCGCGAAGGTCAAGGTGCCTCTGGACTACGGCAACCCCGGGGGCCGGAGGATCGGCCTCGCGATATCGCGGATCCATGGCTCCGGCTCTGACCGACGACCGGGTGAATCGTGCTGAACCACTCCTGCCGATGAGCAGCTGAGAGAAGGACATCGAGGTCCTCGCCCTGTGCCACCAACCACTCGCACTTCAGCGACAGGTCGGCAGGCCCACGCCCACCGCCACCGACCGCGCCGTCCTCGGCGGCACACTCCACGAGTACCAACACGCGGCCTGAACAGGGCGGATGGCGTTTTCGCCAGGAGCAGGTCCGGAGCCGCCCGATCTGACAACGTTTCGGTTGCGGTGGACGGCAATCCGGTCCCGAGTCTTCCCGAGCCTATGCGACACGTGACATTTTACATGTCACACATCGAGCGGTCGCGTGCCCCAACACGCGGTCACAACGGCCCCGGAGGCCCCCACAGATGCGTCTCTCCCGGATATCGAAGGTCAACGCGCGCAGACTCCCCGCGCTCGGCGCGGCCCTCTTCATCGCGCTCGGCCTGTTCACACCGCAGAGCCAGGCCGCCCCCGTCGGCGCCACGACCCCGGCTGGCGCGAACGCCGCCGGACCCGCCACCCAGGCGCCGCGGTCCATCCCGGTCCCCAAGTCACCCGACGCCAGGAACAACAGCTCCTTCAAGCTCTTCGCCCAGGACCACGCAGAGGAGGCCACCGCGCCGGGCGCCCCGGTCAGCGAGCCCGCCAAGGCGGCCAAGCAGTTCTCGGCCACCGCCGGGGAACCCTGCCCGAACCTGTCCGGAGTGATCAACGCCACGGGCAGCGCGTTGGTCCAGCAGCTCAAGGCACTGCCGAACGTCCCCTGCGCCTACCCGCTGTTCAACCTCACCGGCGCCGACGCCGGGAAGGCCTTCCGCGAGTCCCAGATGGTGACCGTCGCCAACGCACTGCGCGACACCTCCGCCACCTACTCGGGCGACAACAGCACGTCCATCGGGCAGCTGGTGATGTTCCTGCGCGCCGGCTACTACGTGCAGGAGACCCGCCCGAACGAGGTCGGCAGCTACGGCGCCACCCTGGACACTGCGGCCCGCGGCGCGCTGGACGCCTTCTTCGCCGCCCCGCACAGCAAGGACGTCACCGACGCCAACGGCGACACCCTCAACGAGGTCGTCACGGTGATCGGCCAGACCCACACGCTCGGCCGGTACGCCAGCGTCGTCAAGTGGGTGCTCGCCAACTACAACGGCACCTGGCCCCAGTCGATGACCCTCTCCCTGGACCACTTCGAGTGGGTCATCAAGGACGGCTTCGACTCCAAGACCGACAGCCGGGGCTGGAAGGCCGCCCTCAAGACCGACCCCAGCATCCTCGACACCTGGGCCGGATTCATCACCCGCAACGACTCCCAGCTGAACCGCCTGGACATCGTCAGCAACATCGGCCGCTACCTCGGTTACGCCCTCGACGTCCCCGAGCTCAAGGACCGGCTGCGGCCACTGCTCAAGGACTTGATCAACCGCTACCCGAACGTCGGCCCCACCGCCCCGATCACCATGAACCTGGGCTGGGCCACCCGCCAGTTCGACAAGGGCAACTGCGCGGCCTACGCCATCTGCGACCTGAGCGACCGTCTGCTCCCGGTGATCCTGCCGATCCAGCGGATCTGCAACCCGGGGCTGAAGATCCGCGCCCAGGACATGTCCCCCGGGCAGCTGGCCACCACCTGCACCAGCCTGATCAACCAGGACGCCTACTTCCACAAGGTGATCGGCGACAAGGGCGCGATCCCCGGTGACGTGAACACCAACCTGGAGGTCGTCGTCTTCGACGACTACACCCAGTACTCGCTGTACGCCTGGGCCTTCTACGACATCGACGTGGACAACGGCGGCATGTACGAGGAGGGCGACCCGGCCAAGCCCGGCAACCAGGCCCGCTTCATCGCCCACGAGGCCAGCTGGCTGCGCCCCGACTTCCAGATCTGGAACCTCAACCACGAGTACACCCACTACCTCGACGGCCGCTACAACATGTACGGCGACTTCGAGGCCAGCCAGACCACCCCGACCATCTGGTGGGTCGAAGGCATCGCCGAGAACATCTCGTACGGCTACCGCAACGAGCGCAACACCGCCGCGATCAACGAGGCCAGTAAGAACACCTACAAGCTCAGCGAGCTGTTCGACACCGTCTACGGCCAGGAGGCGGACGCCGACGTCAACTCGAACCGGGTCTACCGGTGGGGCTGGCTGGCGGTCCGCTACATGCTCCAGGAACACCGCGCGGACATCGAGACCGTGCTCACCAAGTACCGCGCCGGCGACTGGAACGGTGCCCGCACCTTCCTGAAGCAGACCATCGGCACCAGCTACGACGCCGGCTTCGCCACCTGGCTGAAGACCACCTGCGCGACCAACGACTGCGGTCCCCTGCCGGAGGCCCCGGCCCCGGCCGCACCGCTCTGCACCATCGCCGACCCGCGCCAGTTCGACAAGAACTGCCGCCGCGACAACCTCGCGGCCACCACCGGCAACTACAGCTTCCACTTCCTGTACCTGCCGGCCGGCGTCAAGCAACTGACCATCACCAGCAGCGGCGGCACCGGCAACGCCGACCTGTACTACGGCGGCAGCAGCTGGGCCACCACCAGCAGCTACCAGGCGAAGTCCACCAACGCTGGCGACAACGAGACCCTGACCATCAACAACCCGCCGTCCGGCTGGGTCTACTTCAGCCTCGCCGCCCAGCAGGACTTCACCGGCGTCAGCGTCACCACGCAGTACCAGTAACCGCGCACCCACGACCTCGGGCGAGCGGTGAAGGGCCCGGACGTGTAAGGGTTCCTGTGCAAGTAGCCGTTGTCGTACCGATCAAGGGGCCTGCCGATCGAACGGGAGTCTCGATCGGGTGATCGCGGTCGGTAGCGGGCATGGCAGCAGGGCCTCGTGGTAGCTCGGAGGGCGTCTACGCCAACGAGCGATCCAGGAGGCCCTGCTTTCGCGGCTTTTCGCAGCGAGAGCCTGACGACAGACCCTAGCTAGGAACTTCGTTGGGGCGCACAGGGCCGCCGATCGTGGGTCTGCCCGAGGAAGGCACTTCTGGTTCAAGGGGTGGCAGTCTCGATGGCAGGATGACGGGATGGTGACGAATCAGCCGTGGGCAGGGCTTCACGGTGACCTGCTGGCGGCGAAGGCATTGGTGTACGACCCGAGCGGTTTCGCCTGTTCGCCCCCGGTGGCCGAACCGGAGAGCGCCGAATACGCGGCCTGCCGGTTCACCATCGACGGCCGCTCGGTCCGGTTCCGCGCGGCCAAGACCACCCCGACGAAGGTGGGCCAGTTCGTCACCGTGTGGTTGCGGTCCGAGGAGGGACCGATCCGGCCCTTCGACGCCGACGACGGGGTGGACCTCTTCGTCATCAGCTGCCGCGACGACAACGGCTTCGGGCAGTTCGTCCTCCCACGCGAGGTACTGTGCGAGCGCGACATCGTCTCCCGCAACGGCTCCGGCGGGAAACGGGGGTTCCGCGTCTACCCGCCATGGGTGACCACGACCAACCGGCAAGCGCGCAGCACGCAGGCCTGGCAGGTGAACCACTTCCTCCAGATCGGCCAGAACGGGCCTGCCGACCTGACGCACGCCCGCGCCCTCTACCACCCGTAGCGGCCCGCCGCCCGGTGCGCCTGCTCGTCTGTCGGGGTGACATCCGGGCGCGGCCCGCCCGGGGCGGCGGTGCGCGCTCTGGTACGACGGGGTCTGATGTCCGCGCCGGCGGTGCGTTCCCCCCGTCCGCCGGCCGTCCCGGAGGAGAGATCGCCGTGCCCGTGCCCACCACCTTCGACCACCAGGCGAAGAACTACAGCGTCCCGCATGCCTACTGGCTGGCGAAGGCGTCCGAACTCGCCTACCAGGACGAGGCCGCCATCGAACAGCAGGCCCGCGACTGGGGCTTCGACCGGGTGCGTCACCATCAGACCCGGTTCACCCCGCCCTTCCCGCTGGAGGACACCCAGGCCTACACCATGGCCAGCGACCACATGGTCGTCACGGCGTTCCGCGGCACCCAACCGACCGAGATCCGCGACTGGCTCTCCGACTCCTCCACGCCGCCCTGGCCGGGCCCCACCCGCACCGGCTACGTCCACTACGGCTTCGCCGAAGCGCTGGAGTCGGTCTTCCCTGACGTCCGGGACGCCCACGCCCAGCTGCGCACCAACGGCCAGACCGTGTGGTTCACCGGCCACAGCCTCGGCGGAGCCCTGGCCATGCTGGCCGGCGCCCGGTTGTACCTGGAGGACCCGCGCCTCCAGGCCGACGGCATCGTCACGTTCGGGCAGCCCCGCACCTGTGACCGGCTGCTCGCCGCCGCCTGCAACGAGGGCTTCAAGGGGCGCCTGTACCGGTTCGTCAACAACAACGACATCGTGCCCCAGCTGCCGCCGGAGCCGGCCTACACCCATGTCGAGGCGCTGAAGTACATCGACTCCTCGGGCCGGCTCCACGACTCCATGGGCCTGGTCGCCGGGCTCGCCGACCGCGCCAAGGGCCTGACCGCCGACGCGTTCGCTCCGGCCACGGCCGGTGTGCGCGACCACGCGATGAAGCGTTACCTCGCGGCCCTGGAACAGAACCTCGCCTGACGGAGTCAGGCCCTGCGGGGCGGGGCGGGGCGGGGCGGGGCGGGCGCCGGTGGGTCCACGGCCGGAAGTCCACAGCGGCAGTCCGCGCCCGGCCGGCGGGCCCGGGCCGAGAGCCGAGTGAACCGATGGTACGAACAGCCTCCCCCGGTAGCGATGGGCACACGAACGTGTGTGGATGGTGACGGACCGCCACACCGCGGCCGTCCGATCCACCCTCACCACGCACCTCGAAGGGTTCCACCCATGCGTACCGCGCACCGCATCCTGGCCGTCTCCGTCCTCAGCCTCCCGCTCGTCATCGGCGCGGCGTCCAGCGCCTCCGCCGCCGCGCCCGACAACATCCCCACCCTCAACTTCGACAGCGGCGCGTTCGCCGTCGGCCCGAACGGCAGCGCCCTCCAGGTCACCGACGCCCAGTTCGGCCCCTGCGGCTCCTCCTTCCTCACCGGCGCCGTCGCGGTCGGCCCGGGCGGCGTCGCGGGCAACGCCACCGAGACCGGCATCGGCATCGGCGGGCAGGGCTGACCCCACCCGCACCCGCACCACGGCTGCCCCGGGAGCACCTCGCCCCGGGGCAGCCGTCCATCCGAAACCGGATGGGGCCAGGACAAAACGCCCTACCCGGCCCACGGGAGGACACCCGCCCCCTGCCGGTCGGCACCGCCGACACCACGATCACCGTCGTCACCGGCGCCGCCGAAGTCACCGGCGGAACAGGCGCCGAGGAGGGCGCGGCAGCCGGCGCGCGCAGTGTCCGTCCGGCGCCTGGCGCGTGGTCACCGGACGGCCCGGGCCGGGCAGGCGGGCTGGTGCCAGGTCGTCCGGACCACCTGGCCTCCGGGCAGCCTGTGCTCGCTGTTCCAGGTCCGGCAGCACCCGGCGGCAGGTCGGCGCGGCCCGGACGGCATCGCGGAACCGACGGCCTGGCGGACGGGCACGGGCACGGGCACGAAGGCCGGCTTGCCAGGGCGGCCCCGGCGGCGCCTGGTGGAGGAAGTCGTCATGCCCGCCGTTCTGCCACCCCCGGCCTCCCTCCAACCTCGCCTCACCCGAACGGATGAGCAGCCCGGGCCGGCTGCGGGACGCTGACGCGGCAGCAGGAAGCGGTGAGGGCGGACCTGGGCGAGGGCGTCGAGCAGGGGGCCTGCTGGGGGGTGGGCTTGCCGTCGGCGCGGCCCGTCTACTGGTCCCGCACGAGGATCAGGATCATCTGGGGCTGCTGGTCGACCTTGGCCACTGGTGGGGGCATCGGACCTGTCGCGGGTTCACAACCGGTACCGCAGCGAGATAAACGCCGCCAGGCCGCCCGTTCATCGTTTGTCTACCACCTGCTGTCAACGTGCCCCGGTACAGCTGTGAAGTTTCAAGGAGTTTCCCAATGGCACACCCGGGCACGGCCACCTCACCGACCGAACGGCGAATACCGTGGCGACCACGATGGGCGTACACGGCGGTCGTGCCGCTGTTCGCCCTCCTGGCGGGGCTCATCGGCGCGTTCCCGATACCCGCGCACGCGGTGGGCCCCGTCGCTCCGCCGCAGGCCGTACCGGCGACCGTTCAGGAACACTCGGCCGCGACCTACAACAATCAGTACGGCACCAGATGGCAGAGTGAGATCTTCAATCTCGCCCAACAGGTTGACGTTCTCGCGCTGCAGGAAATCCGGGACGTGGATCCGGATTTTCCGGACATCGTGCCCGAAGCATCGATCAACACGAACGGTTTCGAGGTCCAGAGGTACCGATGGGACGCCTTTCCCGACTGGATGGGCGGCACTCGCACCATCTACCGGGTCAGGTCAGGCCCTAAAGAGCGCTCGCTGGCCCTCGTGGTGTCGCGGAACGTCGACAACGCTGCGGCACCCGTGGTGAGAGTCATCCCGCCTCAGCCGGAGAACAACGGCCAGGTGGCTGACGATGCCAAGCCCATCCTGGGCGTCAAGCTCGCGGACGGCACGTGGTACTACTCCATGCACGCCACCAACAGGGCAACAGGCTTCCAGGAGCGGAACAACGTGCCGGCCGCCATCCAGGCGGTCACGGCGACGGGCGACGCGAACTGGGCCCTGATGGGCGACTTCAACCGCGAGCCCGGGTCACTGTCGATGGCGCAGGTGTACGGCGATGGTCGTCGGCTCGTCAGCTCCGGCATGATGACCTACCCCATGAAGCTCCCGACCTCCGAATTCGACTACATGATCGCCCGGGGGCTGCCGGCCGACCACCAGTACACGGCACGTCGCCTCAGCTACGTGGAGGAATCGGACCACTATCCGGTGATGTTCAGCAAGGACCCGCTGCGTCGCAAGGACGAGACCTGTCGGCCGATCCCCCCGATCCGGCCCCGAGCGGCGGCCGCGTCCATGATCTCTCTCGCGGCGGCCGGCGTCCCGGCTGACGTCCCGGTCGGCATCCCGACCGACAGCGCGCCGTCGACGACCTCCGCTTCCGCCGCCACAGCCCGGGAGCCGCAGCACGGGAAGGTCTCCGTCCTGACCTCCGGAGCCGCCGGCCTGGTCGCCGACGTGCCGGACGCCTCGCCCGCTCCGGGCAGCCCGGTACGGGCCGCCGCCCCCGACTGCTCCGCCGGGCAGAGCTGGGCGACCTGGCAGAAGTCGGACGACACCTGGGTGATCGAGACCGGCCGGACCAACGGCACCACCGCGGCCGGACAGGGCAGCGTGCTCAGCGTCCCCGCGTACGGTGACCGGCTGGCCGTGCGGCCGATCGAGAACGACGCGACGAGCGGCAAGCCCGACGGCAGCCCCGGCCAGCGCTGGCGCTTCGTCGCCGACGGCGCGGGCGGCTACCGCATCACCACGGCCACCGACGGCCGTTGCCTCACCCTGGACGGCAACGCGCTGACGGTGGCGCCGTGCGACGGCTCGGACCGGCAGGGCTGGCACCTGTCCGTGCCGTGCTCCGGCGCCGGCCACACCGTCCCCGGCTTCCCCGACCTGCCGTGGCCGACCGTCGCGGACCGCCCCGAGGTGACCTGGCCGTCGCTGCCAGGGCACCCGGCGATCCCGTGGCCGTCCGTCCCGGGCTTCCCGGGCGTCCCGATGCCCGGCCACCCCGACCTGCCCGAGCTGCGCTGGCCCGGCTTCCCCGCTCTGCCCACCACGGCGTGGCCCGCCATCTCCGGCCACCCCGAGGCGACCTGGCCGGCCGTCCCCGGCTCCCCGAGCATCCCGTGGCCCGCCATGCCGGGCCACCCCGGCGTCCCGTGGCCGGTGCTGCCGCTGCCCGGCAACGGCAACGACGACGGCAAGGCCCTGATCCCCGGGCTGCCGAGCGCCGCCGACCCGGCGATCCCGGGGCACCCGGACCTGGCCTGGCCCACCGTGCCGGGCTTCCCGCAGGTGAAGTGGCCCTCGGTGCCCGGCTCCCCGAACGTGCCGTGGCCGGGCCACCCCGACCTGCCGGACGCGCCGGGGACGGGCGGACCCTCGCTTCCGGACGTCACCTGGCCGACGCTCCCGGGCAGCCCGCTCTGGCGCTGGCCGTCCGTCCCCGGGTTCCCCACCGTCCCGTGGCCCTCGCTGCCGGGGCTGCCGGACGTCCCGTGGCCCGCGACCACCGGCTTCCCGAACGACCCCGCCGCCTGGTCGAACCCGCCCAAGTCGCCGGAGGAGCCTCCCAAGTGCAAGCGGAAGGACCCGTCGGACGGCAAGACCCCGGGCGGTGACGACGGTTCCACCGGCGGCCGTCCGCCGGTGCCCGCGCCTCCGGGGATCTCGCTGCCCTGGTTCCCCGCGCTGCCCATGTTCCCGCCGATCTTCGGCGGCCCGTCGACTCCCAGCGGCCCCAACGGCGGCACCGGCCCCAACAGCGGTACCGGCCCCAACGGCGGCAGTGGCAACGATGCCGGGGCCGGCGCCTACCTCCAGCCGGGCACCGGGGACGCCCTCGTACCCGACGTCCGCGGCTCCAGCACCGTGGCGGGCAACGCCGTCCAGGCCTACGAGCCGAACGGCACCGATGCGCAGAAGTGGGTGTTCTGGGACCGCGGCAACGGGAACTGGTCGATCGAGACCCGGCTCACCTACAACCGCGCCTCCGCCGCCGAGCGCATGCTGCTGGCCCACGACACCGGCCGGCACGAGAGCGTGCTCGCACCGGCCGCCGCGGACGGGCAGCCCGGCCAGCTGTGGCAGTTCAAGGACGCCGGGGGCGGCTGGACGAACGTCGTCAGCGCGGCCGGCGGCTGCCTGACCCAGCGCGGCGCGCACGAGGTACTGGCCGTCCGCGACTGCGACGGCAGCGCGCAGCAGAAGTGGAAGCTCTCCGGCACCGTGCCGACGACCGGGGGCGGCAACGGCAACAACGGCGGCAGCACGGGCGGTGGCAACACGGGCGGTGGCGGCACCGGCGGCCAGCCGCCGCTGGGCGCCGGTGGTGCGCAGCCCGCGCACAACCGGACGGTGGTGCTGCAGTCGGGCAACGGCGGCCTGCTCGCGGACCTCGACGGCGCCAACACCGCCGCCGGGACGCGCATCAAGGCGCAGGGCCGCAACGGCAACGACGCGCAGAAGTGGACGCTGTGGCAGAAGCCGGACAGCCAGTGGCTGATCGAGACGAAGCTCGGCGGCGGCATGGTGATGGACCACAACCCCACCACCCACCGCACCCACCTCATCGGTGCGCAGGAGGGCAACGCCAACCAGCTGTGGCGGTTCGCCGACGCCGGGGGCGGCTGGTTCACGGTCGTCAGCGCCGCCGGCAACGGCTGCCTCACCGCGGCGGCCGACGGTGCGGAGCTGGCGATCCTCGGCTGTGACGGCACCAACGCCCAGAAGTGGCGCCTGACCGAGGCCGTCGACAACCCGTCGACCGGCGGCGGCAACGGTGGTACCGGTGGCAACAGCGGTGGCGGTGGTGGCAATGGTGGTGGCGGGAACTCCGGCGACGCGGGCGCGGTGCCGGTCTACTCGGCGCTGCCGTCCAAGTGCCTGGACGTCACCGCCGGCAACACCGCGAACAACACCCCGATCGACCTCTACGACTGCAACAACACCGCCTCCCAGCAGTGGACCCCGACCGCGACCAGCGGCGGGCTCGTCCTGAAGGCGTTCGGCAAGTGCCTGGACGTCGCCGCCGGCAACACCGCCGGCGGCACCCGGGTGGGCCTGTACGACTGCAACGCCAGCGCGGCGCAGAACTGGCGCCAGGGCGCGGACTCCTCCCTGGCCAACCCGAACTCGGGCAAGTGCCTCGACGTCGTGGCGGGCAACTCCGCGAACGGCACCGCACTGCAGATCTGGGACTGCAACGCCAGCGACGCGCAGCGCTGGGGCCTGGGCACCGTCCCGCCGCGCGCCCCGCAGCAGCCCGCGCAGCAGCCCGGCACCACCCCGGTGGTGAGCCCCGGCGTCGGTTCGTCGCAGGTCGCCACCCTGCGCTCGGCGAACAACACCATGGTCGCGGACCTCGACGGCGCGAACACCGCCTCCGGCACCTCGATCAAGGCGCTCGGCGCGAACGGCAACAACGCGCAGCGCTGGGCGTTCTGGCCCACCGCGAACGGGCGCTGGATCATCGAGACGCTGCTGACCGACGGCAAGGCCGCCGCCGGCCAGGGCATGGTCATGGACCACGACCCGGGCACCCACCGCGCCCACCTGATCCGGACGATGGACGGCAACGCCAACCAGCACTGGGCCTTCCACGACGCCGGAGGCGGCTGGTTCTGGATCACCAGCGACGCCGACAACGGCTGCCTGACCGCCAACAACGCCGGTGAGCAGCTGGGCATCTGGGCCTGCGACGGCTCGGACCGCCAGCGCTGGCGGCTCGACAACATCCAGAACGGGCCCACCCCTGGCGGCGGCTCCAGCGGAGGCGGCGCCGGTGGGAACACCGGCGGCTCGTCCGGCGGCGGCGGGAACACCGGTGGGAACAACGGCGGCTCGACGGGCGGAGGTTCGACCGGCGGCGGGAACGCCGGCAGCGGGGGAACCCCGCAGGCGCCCGGGGGCAGCGGGGTGCGCCACGGCGTCACCACCGTCCTGCGCTCCGGCAACAGCGGCCTGGTCGCGGACCTCGACGGCGCCAACACCGCCGGCGGCACCCGGATCAAGGCGCAGGGCCGCAACGGCAGCGCCGCACAGCAGTGGATGCTGTGGCAGAAGCCCAACAACCAGTGGCTGATCGAGACGAAGTTCGCCGGGGCGATGGTGATGGACCACAACCCCAGCACCCACCGCACCCACCTCACCAGCGCGCAGGAGGGCAACGCCAACCAGCTCTGGCGCTTCCAGGAGAGCCAGAACCTGCCCGGCTGGTACCGGATCATCTCCGCGGCCGACAACGGCTGCCTCACCGCCGTCAACGGCAACGAGGACCTCGCCGTCTGGGCCTGCACCTCCTCCACCGCCCAGTGGTGGGAGCTCGACGACTCGACGTTCACCGGAGGCGGCGGGGGGAACCCCGGCGGCGGCGGCGGTGGTACCGGCGGAGGCGGAGGCGGGAACCCCGGAGGCGGGAACCCCGGAGGCGGAGGCGGAAGGGACCCGCGCTTCCCGGACGGCATGCAGCTCCCCCCGGTCTGCAACGGGCGGCAGTCCTCCGGTTCGTGGATGTGGCACGGGGACACCCTGTGCCCGGGGCAGAGCCTGGAGTCCAGGGCGGCGGAGCAATCCACCCGGCTCGTCATGCAGCAGGACGGCAACCTCGTCGCCTACTACACGCAGGGCGACGCCATCGGCGACCACACCTGGGCCGTATGGGAGTCGAAGACCGTGGGCTGCGGGGCCAAGGCCGTCATGCAGGACGACGGGAACCTCGTCGTCACCGCCGCCGACGGGCGGGTCTGCTGGGCATCGGGAACCAATGGCCGCAACGGCGCCTGGCTGATGGTCAGCCCCCTGGGCGACATCCAGATCCTGCAGGCCGGCGACGCCACCGGCGCCGCCATCGACGGGGCCCGCGCGGTGGCCGCCGCAGGGAAGGGCGACTTCCTGGAGGCCTTCATCTACGCGCTGCAGGCGATCATCAAGGGCGTCCCGAAGGTGCAGTGGCAGACGAACACCGGACACCCACGCCTGGTGCCGCCCAAGTGCGTCGTGACAGGAGGCCGGGTCATCCCCTGCACCTGACCTTCCTCCCACGGGTGGCCCGCGTGCGCGCGGCACCCGCCGGGTGCGTCCGGACTCGCCGGCCTCTCGGAAGCCGGCCCGGGGGGGGGGCCCCCCCCCGGGGGGGGGGGGGGCCCCCCCCGGGGCCCCCCCCAAAGTGCCCCCCCGTGGCCCCACGCCCCGCCCCGAACACCCCCCCACCCGCCGGGGGCCTGGCC
>NZ_JBHWIO010000075.1:6886-15521 GCF_042732075.1 Kitasatospora sp. NPDC059812 | reverse complement strand
GCGGGGTGTGCGGAGGCCGCGTCCTCCCGGGGTGCGGCCCCACCGCCGTGTGCCCACCGCCATGTGCCCGCCGTGTGCCCATCGCCGACGACCTCGCCGGCCCGCTCCCGGAGGGGGCATGGCCAGGGGCGCGATTCAGCGGATCGGGGCGGCCCGCAGGGGGAAGTGGCAGGCGGCCAGGTGGTCGTCGGGGCCGAAGGCGGTGAGCTGTGGCTCGACCTCCGCGCAGATCTGCTGCGCCGCCGCGCAGCGGGTGCGGAAGCGGCAGCCGGACGGCGGGTCGATCGCAGACGGGAGCTCCCCGGCGACGCCCCGGCTGCTCTTGGCCTTCTCCACCACCGGGTCGGCCACGGGGATGGTGTCCAGCAGGCCGCGGGTGTAGTGGTGCACCGGCCGGGCGTACACCGATGGCGCGGGGCCGATCTCCACCAGCTTGCCCAGGTACATCACGCCGATCCGGTCGGACAGGTACCGGACCACGGACAGGTCGTGCGAGATGAACAGGTACGACAGTCCGAGTTCGCCCTGCAGATCGCTCATCAGGTTGAGCACCTGCGACTGGATCGACACGTCCAGGGCCGAGACGGGCTCGTCCGCGACGATGAGCTTGGGGCGCAGGGCCAGCGCGCGGGCCAGTCCGATGCGCTGGCGCTGGCCGCCGGAGAACTCGTGCGGGTAGCGGTCCAGGGCGGTGAGCGGCAGGCCGACCAGGTCGAAGATCTCCCTGACCCGCCGGTCGCGCTCGGCCTGGCCGTCGACCCGGTGGATGTCCAGCGGCTCGCGCATGATCGAGTGGACGGGCATCCGCGGGTTCATCGCCGCGTAGGAGTCCTGGAACATCAGCTGGACGTCGCGGCGCAGTCGGCGGCGCTCGGCCCGTGGCGCCAGGGCCAGGTCCCGGCCCTCGAACAGCAGGCTGCCGCTGGTGGGCCGCTCCAGGCCGACGATGAGCTTGCCGACGGTGGTCTTGCCGCAGCCGGACTCGCCGACCAGGCCGAGCGTCTCTCCCCGGCGGACCGTCAGGGAGATGTCGGCCACGGCGCTGACCGCGCCCACGGCCCGGCGCAGGATCAGGCCGCTGGTGACCGCGTACTCCTTGACCAGGTTGTCGATGCGCAGCAGCGGCTCGGCCGGCGCCTCCTCGGGCACCGCAGCGGCCCGCACCTCCGGGGCCCCTACGGCCGTCGCCGGGCGCGGCGCCACGGCCGTCGGGCGGCCGCCCGGCTCGGCCTCGCCGACCGGGAAGTAGCAGGCGTAGCGGTGTTCCGGGACCTCCCCGGACAGTGGCGGCTCCTGCGTGTGGCACTGCTCGGTGGCGTAGCGGCAGCGCGCGGCGAACCGGCAGCCGGGCGGCGGGGTGGTCAGGTCCGGAGGCAGGCCAGGGATCGAGTAGAGCCGGCCGCCGGACTCGGCGAAACGTTCCGGCAGCGATTCGAACAGCGCCTCGGTGTACGGGTGGCGGGGGTGGGTGTAGAGCTCCTCGGTGCCGGTGGTCTCGACGACCTTCCCGGCGTACATGACGGCGATCCGGTCGGCCCGTCCGGCGATGACGCCGAGGTCGTGGGTGACGAGGATGACGGCCATACCGAGTTGCTGCTTGAGGTGGTCGATGAGTTCGAGGATCTGCTTCTGGACGGTGACGTCGAGGGCGGTGGTCGGCTCGTCGGCGATGAGCAGTTTGGGCTCGTTGGCCAGGGCCATGGCGATCATGGCCCGTTGGCGCATCCCGCCGGACAGTTCGTGCGGGTAGACCAGGGCCCGCCGGGCCGGGCTGGGCATCCCCACCAGGGACAGCACCTCGACGGCGCGCTCGTGCGCCTCCTTCCGGGAGGCCCGGCGGTGGATGCGCACGGACTCGGAGATCTGCCGGCCGATGGTCATCGTCGGGTTGAGCGAGGTGGTCGGGTCCTGGAAGATCATCCCAATGTCGTTGCCGCGCACCCGGTCCATCTTCTCGGGGCCGAGCGCGAGCAGGTCGCGGCCGTCGAGCAGGACCCGGCCGTCGACGACGCTGCCGCCGTTGGGCAGCAGCTGCATGATCGACATGGCGGTCATGGTCTTGCCGCAGCCCGACTCGCCGACGATGCCGAGGGTCTCGCCGACGTCCACTGCGAGGTCGACGCCGTCCAGGGCGTGCACCACCGAGCGCTTCAGCCGGATCTCGGTGCGCAGGCCGGTCACTTCGAGGAGCGCCACTGCTGATCCTCCGTCGGGTTCACCGCTTCTGCAGCCGGGTTTCGAAGGCGTCGCGCAGGGCGTCGCCGATCACGTTGAAGCACAGGATGACCAGGATGATCACGGCGGCGGGCGGATAGATCATCCACCAGCAGCCCTGGCCGGCGAAGGTGGTGCCGACGTCGAGCATGCCCCCCAGGTCGTTGTTGGGGGCCTGGAGGCCCAGGCCGATGTAGCTGAGCGTGGACAGGGCGAAGACCGCGTCGGCGATCGAGAACGTGGTGTTGACGATCGTCGTCCCGATGGTGTTGGGCAGGATGTGCTTCAGCACGATCCGCCGGCCGCCCGCGCCCATCATCCGGGACGCGGCCACGTACTCGCGGACCTTGATCGCCAGGGCCTCGCCGCGGACCAGGCGGGTGATGCCGAACCAGGAGGTCAGGCCGACCTCCAGGATCAGCATGGTCTTGCTCTTCCCGTAGACGCTGCTGAGGTAGATCAGCAGGAAGATCAGCGGGAAGGACATGAAGGAGTCGATCACCCGCATCATCAACGCGTCGATCCAGCCGCCCAGGTAGCCCGCGACCGCGCCGTACAGCGCGCCGAGGACGGCGGCGATCAGACCGGCGGCGAGGCCGATCTCCAGGCTGGTCTGCCCGCCGACCATCACCTTGCCGAGCTCGTCGATGCCGTCGTTGTCCGTGCCGAGCGGGTGCCCGGCGCCCGGCGGCAGGGTGACGGCGGAGAGGTTCACCACCGAGGTGTCGGCGTGGTAGAACAGCGGGCCGAGGAAGCAGAAGGCGATGATCGAGACCAGGACGACGACGGCGACCAGGGCCAGCCTGTTCTCGGCGAAGACCTCCGCGCCGCGCCGGAGCATCGAGCGGGGCCGCCCGGCCGGCTCCCCGCCCGGGGCGGAGGCGGGCCGACCTTCCGTCGAATCGTGTGTCAGGGCCATCAGGTGAGCCTCACTCGTGGGTCCAGCACGGCGTAGCCGACGTCGGCCAGCAGCGAGCCGACCACGGTGGTCACCGCGGTGAGCAGGGTGGCCGCCAGGGTGATGCCGTAGTCGTTCTGCAGCGCGGCACGGGTGGTCAGCAGGCCGATGCCCTGGATGTTGAAGACGTACTCGACGATCAGCGCGCCGCCGACCAGCGCGGGCAGCGAGAGGCCGACCAGGGTGACCATCGGGATCAGGGCGTTGCGCAGCACGTGGCCGTACAGGGTGCGGCGCCGGGAGGCGCCCTTGGCCTGGGCGGACCGTACGTAGTCCTGGGTGATCTGGTCCAGCACCCCGGAGCGCATGTACCGGCTGTAGCCGGCCACGGTGGTGACGGTCAGGGTCAGGACGGGCAGGCAGACGGCCCCGGGGTGGGTCAGCGCGTCACCGAAGGTGGCCACCTGGTCCTGCACCGAGACCCAGTGCAGGTCGTCCTCGAACCACTGCTGGATCAGGAAGCCGATGAAGAACGTCGGCACGCCGTAGGCGACGAAGGAGAACACCGTGAAGGCGTGGTCCAGCACGCTGTTGCGGCGGGTCGCCTGGAGCAGGCCCGCCGGCACCGCGATCAGCAGCGCGAGCAGCAGCGAGGCGCCGACGATGTAGGCGGAGGCGCCGAGGGCGTTGAACAGCAGGTCGGAGATCGGGCGCTGCTGGATGTAGTCGAAGCCCAGGTTGCCGTGCAGCAGGCCGTCCAGCCAGGTCCAGTACTGCACGTAGACGGGGCGGTCCAGACCCATCTGCTGGGTCAGGTGGGCGATGTTGGCCGGGGTGGCGTGGGAGCCGAGGATCGCCCGGACCGGGCCGCCCGGCATGAGCTGCATCAGGCCGAAGGAGATGACGGTGACCATCAGCACCGTCAGGAGGGCCTGGAACAGCCGTCGGATCAGGTAGGCCGTCACCGCCGCCCCCCGAGGGGGGCGGCGGCGACGCCGTTACGGATGGCCGTCATTTCGTGTAGTACCAGTACTCCGGCTCGTAGCCCTGGAAGGGGTCACCGGCGTCGAGGTGCAGCTTCTTGGTGACCTCGCTGATCGCGAGCGTGTTGGGGGTGTAGATGACCGGCTGGACGCCCGCGATGTAGTCCTCGTAGGCGTACAGGTCGTTGACGTCGCTGCCGGTGGTGGTCTTGACGATCAGCTGGTCCAGCTTCGGGTCGGAGAAGCTCCAGACGTTCGGCCCGGCTCCGGTGGCGAACAGCGCGTCGCCGGTCGGGTAGTAGTCGGGGGCGTAGACCCAGCCGCCGTAGAGCAGGCCCTGCCACTGGCAGCCGGCCGGCTGCGCGTCGCTGCAGGCCACGCCCTCGTTGCCGATGGTGTTCTGGGTCTGGCTGACCATGGTGATGCCGATGCCCGCCTTGGCCGCGTCCGAGCGCATGTCCGCCGCCATGGTGTCCAGCGCGGCCTGGCCGGAGGGGTAGTCGAGCGTGAACGCGGCCTTGGTGCCCGCCGCGATGCCGGCGCCGCACTGATTCGGGCCGGTGCCCGGGTCGGTGCAGGTGGCCGGGACGCTGTCGGTGTTCCAGCCGTGGCTGCTCAGCAGCTGTTTGGCGGCCGCCGGGTCGTAGGTGGCGCGCTCGGACTGGCTCTTGGGGGAGAGCGGGTTGCCGGCCGGGAGGCTGGGCACGGCGCCGGTGCTCGGGTAGCCCCAGCCCTTCCAGATGCCGTTGATGATGCCCTGCTGGTCGACGGTGTCCTGGACGGCCTTGGTGAAGTAGGGCTGCTTGAACAGCGGTCCCACGGCCGGGTTGGCGAAGTTGATCTGGTAGTACGAGATCTCGTCCAGGTAGGTCGGGGCCGGGATGTAGTAGCCCGCGCTGCTCAACGGGTTGCCCGCGTCCGGGTTCTTGGCGTTGAAGGTCGGGGAGTTCTCGGCCGGCAGGTAGCCGACGTCGATGGCGTTGGCGCCGCCGCTGCCGGCCTTCAGGTCCGCGTACTCGGTGGTGGCCGAGGTGTAGGGGACGAAGTCCACCTCGTCGAGGTGCGGCTTCTGCGGGCCCGAGTAGGCGGTGTTCGGCACGATCCCGTACGCGCCGGAGGTGCCGTTGTAGTTCTTGAGCTTCCACGGGCCGTCGACCACCGACCACAGCGGGCTGCCCGCGAAGTCGCCGCCCTTGGTCGACTGCGCGCTGAGGTAGGCGTAGTCGGCCGCGCAGTCCTTCGCGGCGGCGTCCGAACCGAACGCGTCGCTCGCGCAACTGCCCTTCTGCCCCTGGCCGGTGAGGTCCCAGGCGAGCGGCATCGGGGTGATCTGGCTGAGCTCGTCGTCGGTGAACCAGGTCTGGTTGACCGGGGTGTTGAGGGTCAGCGTCAGGGTCTGGCCCGAGGCGGTCGCCGAAGCCACGTTGTCCGGGAAGTACTTGGCGCCGATCGCCGGGTTCGGCGGGGTGTAGTAGCCGCTGTTCGACGACTCGGCCTTGGCCATGTTGATCCAGAACAGCACGTCCTGGGCGTTGACGTCCTCACCGTTGGACCACTTCCACGGCTTGACCTGGACGGTGACGGTCGTGCCGTCCGCGCTCCAGGTGGGCGCCTCGCCGAGGGACACCTCCGGGTCGAGGGTGACCTTGTCGTTCAGGCCCCAGTAGTACAGGGGGCGGTAGAACAGCTCCTGGAACTGACTGGTGTTCACCGTGCTGACCTGGGCCGGGGAATCGAACGGCCAGATGGCGTCCGGGAAGGTGGAGGGCGCCTCGGCGACCCGCACCACACCCCCCTGCACCGCCGCTCCGGCCGGCCCCGGGTTGCCGCTGCCGCCGCCCCCACCGCCGCCACTGCAGGCCGCGGCGGTTGCCACCACCGTGACCAGCGCCACCACCTGCGCGAATCTGCGCGCTCCTGCGGACTTCGTCATCCTTGACTTGCCCCTCTCCCCCACGTGAACACCACGAGTTCTTTCCTTGCGCGACCTGACGGTTCGCCGACGCGGGCATGGCGATGCCGTGGCCGGGCAAGGTGAGCGGCTTTCCCGACGGCGGGAAGGCACCGGCGTCCGCGGGCTTCAGCCGCTTGCTGCGTGCTGGCCCTGCCCCGTCCGGTGCTATTAGTTAGACCGATTTTTCGAACAGAGAGAAGCCTTGGGGACGACTCGTGTTCGTCAAGTTTCCATCAAGGAAAGGATCTTGACGCTGCGTCGCATGGTTCCGGCGGGGGGACCGGCCGGAGTTCTTACCTGCCTTTGCCGTCGCTCTGCCGAACCGCTGACCGGCACCCGGCAGGGTCGTGACCACACCGACCGCAGGACGTACGGAGGGCACCACGATGACGACGAACACGGGAGCGAGCATGGCGACGGGCATGGCGACGGAGACGACCGGCGCGGCCGCGAGCCGGGCCAAGGAGCCGGCCCGCCGGGGCCGGCTGGCCGCCGCCGCGCTGGCGGTGCTGGCCGCAGTGCTGCCGGTCACCACCGCCTCGCCCGCGCAGGCCGCCCCCACCGGGGCGGCGGGCCGGCCCGCGTGGTGCCCGACCGTCCCCGGGCACCAGGTCGACTGCACGACCATGCGCCGCCCGCTGGTGGCGGACGAGCCGCGCCTGGGCGGCATCGGCGTGAGCCACGCGGTGGTGCGCCACAGCCGCCCCGGCCCCGCCCTGGGCACCATCGCGCTCAACCCCGGCGGCCCCGGCGAGACCCTCATCGACCGCGCCGACCAGGTGGCCGGGGCACTGCAGGGGGTGCTGGACGACTACGACCTGCTCCTGCTGGACCCGCGCGGCACCGGCCGCTCCGGCCGGCTCCCCTGCGACGTCACCGAGGCCGACTACCGCTTCGCCCCGCGCCCCGCCCAGCGCGAGCTCGTCGCCGACTGCGCCGAGGAACTCGGCCCGCGCGCCCGCGGCTACACCAGCGCCGCCACCGCCGACGACCTCGATGCCGCCCGCGCGCGCCTGGGCGCCCCGAAGCTGGTCCTGTACGGCCTGTCGTACGGCACCTACCTGATGCCGGTCTACGCCGACCGCCACCCCCAGCGGGTCGAGTCGATGGTGCTGTCCGGCGCCTACCCGCTCGCCTTCGACTCCCTGGCCCGGCCCGGCGCCCAGCAGGTCTCCCTGACGCTGCGCCGGATCTGCGAGCGCAGCGGGGCCTGCGACCCGGAAGGCGCCGTCCGCGACCTCGCCACCGCCACCGAGCGGCTGCGCACCCGCCCGCTGGTGCTGACCGCCTCCCTCGGCGGCAGCCCGCGCACCGTGGTCTTCAGCGAGGACAAGCTCGCCGACCTGATGTACGAACCCGCCACCCGAGGCATCGGCCTGCACCCCGAGGAGCCCGGTCTGCTCGGCGCGCTGCCGGCCGCCCTGCACGCCCTCGCCACGGGCGACGACGCACCGCTGACCGCCCTGGTGCGCGCCGAGGTCGAGCACACCGGCACCGAGGACCAGGCCTCCTTCCTGGCCGTCACCTGCAACGACTACGCCCGCGCCTGGGACCCGGCCGCCCCGCCCGCCGAGCGCCGCCGCCAGTACCGGGCCGCGTTGGCCGCCGCCGACCCGGCCGACTTCGGGGCGTTCAGCGTCAAGGGCTGGACCGAGGGGCAGACCGACGGCGGCGACAACTGCCTGTCCTGGCCGCGCCGCGGCACCGCCGACCCGCAGCCGACCGACCTGAAGAACGTGCCCGACGTGCCCGTCCTGGTGCTCTCCGGGGACCTCGACACCAACACCCCCGAGGCCAACTCCCGTCTTTCCGCCGCCCAGTTCCGCCGCAGCGCCTTCGTCTCCGTGCCCAACAGCGGGCACATCCCGGAGATGGAGTCCACCGGCTGCGCGGTGGACATCTCCACCCACTTCATCCGCACCGGCGCGGTCGGCGACACCTCCTGCCTCGCGCACATTCCGCCGGTCCCCGTCGTCCCGGTCCCCCGCTGACCTGCCGACCCCCTGACCGGCCGCCCGACCCGCCACCTGACCCGCCGACCGACCTCCCCCGACCGGCATGACCACGCCCGCCACCAGCGAAGATGGCACCATGACAGATCCCACCGCCGCCCGGCGCACCGTCCTGGTCGTCGAGGACGACCCCGGCGTCCGCAACACCCTCGACCACCTGCTGCGCTTCGAGGGCTACCGGGTACTCACCACCACCGACGGACAGGAGGCCCTGGAGCTCCTGGAGCACCGGCGCCCCGACCTCGCCGTGGTGGACGTGGTCATGCCCCGCCTCGACGGCCTCGCGCTGTGCCGGATGCTGCGCCGGCGCGGCGACCGCCTGCCCATCCTGGTCCTCACCGCCCGCCACCAGCTCGGCGACCGGGTCGCCGGGCTCGACGCCGGCGCCGACGACTACCTGGCCAAGCCCTTCGCCACCGAGGAACTCCTGGCCCGCATACGCGCCCTGCTCCGCCGCACCGAGCCGCTCGGCGGCGAGAGCGCCGAACTCGGCCTCGACGACCTCGCCCTGGACCCCGGCGCCCCCCCGGCCCCCCCCGGCCGGGGCCCGCGCGCCCAGAACAAAAACCAATTA
>NZ_JBHWIO010000075.1:0-6876 GCF_042732075.1 Kitasatospora sp. NPDC059812 | reverse complement strand
GCGGTCGTGAGCCCCTTCCCCCCGCCCCCCCGCCCCCCGGCGCCCCGCCCCCCCGCCCCCCCCCGGGGGGGGGGCCCCCGGCTCGACCTGACCAAGACCGAGTTCGACCTGCTGGAACTGCTCCTGCGCAACCAGGGCACCGTCCTGACCCGCCACCAGATCTACGAACGCATCTGGGGCTACGACTTCGACACCGACTCGCGCTCACTCGACGTCTACATCGGCTACCTGCGCCGCAAGACCGAGGACGGCGGCGCGCCCCGGCTGATCCACACCGTGCGCAACGTCGGCTACACCGCCAGGACCGCCTGATGCTGCGCACCAGGATCGGCCTCGTGGTCCTCGCCTCCGTCCTGCTGGCCATCGCCGTACCCGTCACCGCCGCCTACCGCGGCGTCAGCACCCTGGTCGCCGACCAGCTCGACCGGAGCCTGGAGGACCGGGCCCACACCGTGCTCGCCGCCCTGGACCTCGACCGCCCCCCGCCCGCACGGCCCGACACCGTCGAACAGCTGCTGCTGCCCGACGGCACCACCCGGCCGCTGGGGGCCCCGGGCGGCCCGGCGCTGCCGGTCTCGGCCCAGGCCCGGGAGGTGGCCCGTACCGCGCAGGGCGCCCACCAGGAGGACGCCACCGTCGACGGCACCCCCTACGGCATCCTCACCAAGGCCCGCCCCGACGGGCAGGGCGCGGTGATGATCGGCCAGACCTACGCCGGAGCGCAGACCGTCGACGACGCGTTCCTGCGCCGCATCACCTGGACCAGCGCCGCGGCCGCGGCCGCCTCCGCACTGCTCAGCTGGCTCGTCCTCGGCCGGATCCTGCGCCCGGTGCGACGCCTGGCCCGCGCCGCCGAACACATCACCACCACCCGCGACCTGGCCACCCCACTACCCGCCGCCGGCCGCGACGAAGTCGGCCGCCTCACCCGCGCCTTCGAGGCGATGGTCGGCGCTCTGCGCCGCTCCCGCGACCAGCAGCAGCGCCTGGTCCAGGACGCCAGCCACGAGCTGCGCACCCCGCTGACCTCGGTACGCGGCTGCGCCGAACTCCTCCAGCGCGCCCGCGGCCGGCTCGCCCCCGCGGACGAGGAGCAGATCCTCGCCACCCTGGTCACCGAAACCGTCGCACTCGACGAACTCGTCCGCGAGCTGGTCGAGTTGGCCACCGACCAGCAGACCGTGGAGGACCCGGAGCCGGTGGACCTGACAGCCGCCGCCGAGGACAGCGCCCGGCGCTTCCGGCGCCGCACCGGCCGCGAGATCACCGTCACCGCCGAACGGCCCGTGCCGGTGCAGGCCCGCCCGCGCGCGCTGCAGCGCTGCGTGGACAACCTGGTCGGCAACGCCGTCAAGTTCAGCCCGGACGGCACCCCGGTGGAGGTCCACGTCACCGGCACCCGCCTCGCCGTGCGCGACCACGGGCCCGGCATCGCCCCCGGCGACCGGCAGGCCGTCTTCGAGCGCTTCCACCGCGCCGCCGCCACCCAGTCCACCCCGGGCTCGGGGCTGGGCCTGGCCATCGTCCACGACCTCGTCGCCGCCGACCACGGCACCGTCTTCGCCACCGCCGCCCCCTCCGGCGGCGCCGAGGTCGGCTTCCACCTGCCGCCCGCACCGGAGGGCTGACGGCCCGCCCGGCGGTCGGGACAGCGGGTTGGTGATCTGCGAGCCCGGCTGAACGGCGTGGCCCCACGCGGACGGGTCGGCGCGTCAGTCGGGCTGTTCGGCGTCGCGGGCGCAGCGGAAGCCGGCGTGGCCGCTGGAGCTGTCGGGGGTGTTGGAGCTGCGGGCGGCGACGCGGTAGCGGTTGCAGTAGGACTTGTGGCACAGGTGGGAGCCGCCGCGGATGACCTTGGCGGTTCCGGCGGCGGGGCCGGCGGGGTTGGCCGGGGTGGGGGATGCGGGGTGGTCGGTGGTCCACCAGTCGGCGCACCACTCCCACACGTTGCCGGACATGTTGTACAGGCCGAAGCCGTTCGGCGCGAAGGAGCCGGCGGGGGCGGTGGCGCGGTGGCCGTCCGCGGCCGTGTTCTTCGCCGGGAAGGTGCCGCGCCAGATGTTGCAGCGGTGGGTGCCGTCGGGATCGAGTTCGTCGCCCCACGGGTAGCGGGCCTGTTCGAGTCCGCCGCGGGCCGCGTACTCCCACTCCGCCTCGGTGGGCAGGCGCTTGCCGGCCCAGGAGGCGTAGGCGTGCGCGTCGTTCCAGGAGACGTGGACGACGGGGTGGTCGCCGCGGTCGGCGACCGTGCTGCCCGCGCCCTCGGGCCGGTCCCAGGCGGCTCCGGTGACCGCGCACCACCAGGGGGTCCGCTCCACCCGAGCGGCGGTGCGCCGCACGGCGGCCGGGAGGAAGCCGGCGAAGACGTAGGACCAGCCCAGGCGTTCGGCGTCGGTGCGGTAGCCGGTGTCGGCGGCGAACGCGGTGAACTGCTCGTTGGTGACGGCGCGGGCGTCGATGAGGAACGGGTCCAGCCGGACCTGCCGCACGGGGCCTTCGCCGTCGTCGGGGAAGCCTTCGGAGTCGTCGGTGCCCATCAGGAACTCGCCGCCGGGCAGGAGGACCATGCCGTCCGCGGGCCCGGCGGGACGCGGGGCCGCGAGGCGGAGCGGGCGGATCGCGCCGGGGCCTCGCGAGGGCGTGCAGCAGGGCGCCGAGGGCAGGTTCACGGGTTCCTCCGGGAGTGGGTTCAGCCGGGACTGGGTTCAGCCGGCCGTGCAAGGCGGGCCGGGGTCAGGCCAGGGCCGCCTGGCGCCTGAGGTCGAGCTCCCGCTGCACCCGCTCCACGTCTTTCGCGTAGGGCAGGTGGAGGAGCGTCAGGAAGGCGCCGTTGACGAGCATGAGGACCACCAGGACCGCCAGGAACACCGGGCGGAGTCCGACCGCCTGGCCGAGGAAGCCGGCGCCCAGGCCGAAGGCGGCCCACGCGAGGGCTTCGAAGACCGAGACGTAGATCGTGAAGGCGGTGGCCCGCAGCTCGGGCGGGGTGACCGCCATGACCATCGGCCGGTTGAGGCTGGGATTGACGCCCTGGGCGACACCCATCAGGCAGAAGAGGAGGGCGTAGGCGCCGATGCCGCGGTAGTGGACCTGGGTGCCCAGGAAGGCGAGGACGGCGAAGGCGACCTGGGCGCCCTGGAGCGCGCCGGGAAGCCCGTGGCGGGGGCTGCGGCGGGTGGCCCAGTCGGCGAGGAAGCCGCCCAGCAGGGTGCCCAGCAGGTATCCGATGCCCAGCGGCATCAGGACGACGGCGGCTCGCTGGGTGGTGAAGCCGAACACGTCCACCAGGTAGACGACGGCGAACGAGGAGAGCAGCAGGTGTCCCGAGAGCAGCCGCGACACCAGGAGGATCGCGAAGCTGGGGATCTTGAACAGCGAGACGACGGTGGCCAGGTCGACCTTCGTCCTGGACTCGCGGGCGGCCCGGTCGAGGTCGGCGAGTTGCCGTTCGGCCGCGCCGCGGCCGGGGTCGCGGAAGCACAGCAGCAGCACCACGCCGAAGAGGATGTTCAGGACGCCGACGCCCCACAGTCCCCAGCGCCAGCCGTCGTGGACTCCCGCCAGTTGCCCGATGAGCGGGCCGAGCACCGAGCCGGCCAGTGCGAGCGCACCGTAGAGGGCGCCGACGGCGCGGCCGCGCGACGCCGGGTCGAACAGGTCGCCGATGATCTCGGAGACCAGCGGCTGGGCGGCCGCGTAGCCGGCGGCGAGGACCGTGAGGAAGACCAGCAGCTCGGTGAAGTTCCGGGAGAAGCCGGCGGCCACGCCCCACACCCCCCACAGGCCGGTGGACAGGACCAGGACGCTCTTGCGCGACCAGCGGCGTGCCGCCCACACCCATAGGGGGGCCGCGAGCACGCCGATCAGCTTGCCGGCGGCGGTCAGGACGCCGAGCGAGCCGAGGGTCAGGCCGAGGGCGTTCCTGATGACCGGGAACAGACCGGTGACCAGGCCGGCCTCGGTGCCGTCGACCAGCATGGCACCGCCGAGGACCGAGAGCTGGGCCCACCGGCCTCTGACCGGGGGTGGGCCGGTCCTCGTGGCGGGCCCGGAGGTGCCCTCGATAAGGTCGGACATGCGCGACTCCGCTCTTCGCATCGTTCGTCACAGGGGCAGTGCGGGGGAAAGGGGGCGTGCTCGCCGGTGACGGGGCTGCAACCCCGTCACCGGTACCTCGTGCGCCGGCTGGGTCGTGCGCCGGCTGGTCAGAGAGCGGCGAGTTCCTCGGCCACCCGGCGCAGGGCCGACACGTCGGTGAGGCCGCCGGCCAGGGCGGCGACGTCGATCAGCGGCGTCGGGCCGAGGAACTGCAGGAACTCGGAGTCGACGATGCCGGGCAGGTGCCTGCGCATGACCTCCACGGCGACCGGGTCGGAGATCAGGGCGAACACCGGGGTCCGCAACGAGAAGCGTCCCGAGGGGTAGTCCTCCGGGCGGGGCAGCGGCTCGGCGGTCCGGTCGGCCTGCTCGCGCTGGGCGCGGACCAGCAGGTGCTCCGCGCCGACCGGGCCCTCGGCGGGCAGGCCGAGGCGCTCGTACTGGCTCGGCGGCGCGTCGCCCGCGCGCATCAGCTCCACCAGCAGGGTCGCCATCCGCACCTCGGCCGCGTCGTCGACGAGGGGGGTGCGCTGCTCGGGGTCGCCCTCCAGGTCGAACAGCAGGGTGCCGTGCTGATAGGGGTTGATGAAGGTGCGGCCGGGGACGCGCAGGGTGCGCACGCCCTTGGTGAAGGTGAACGGCTCCGCCAGCTGGAGGTTCGCCAGCTCGGCCGGGGAGAACCGCCCGCGCATGTGGGTGGGCATCAGCGTGTGCTCCAGCAGCGGCGCGTTGTGCACCGTGGCGGGGGCGCGCATGTAGACGTAGCGGCCGTCGGTGACGTTGACGTGGCCGCCGTGGATTCCGAACAGGGCCGCTTCCCGTACCGGGGTGTCCTCGGCCACCGGCAGCGGGCGGCCCTGCACGTCCGCGGGGCGCTCGATGCCGAAGTACTCCAGCAGCGTCGGTGCGAGGTCGATCGTCTGCACCAGGGCCCGGCGCCGCTCCCCGGCCCTGCCGGCCCGCGGGTCCCACACGAACAGCGGCAGGTGGACCAGCTCGTTGTACCAGGGCTGGACGGTCTTGCCCCACCAGCCCTTCTCCCCCAGCAGCAGGCCGTGGTCGGTGTTGACGATCAGCAGGGTGTCGTCCCAGAGGTCCTGCTCGTCCATCAGGTCCAGCACCCGCCCGAGGGAGTGGTCGCACATCGACAGCAGCGCCGCGTACTCCAGCCGGGCGTGCTCGACCTGGCCGGGGGTCTCCACCACGCGCTTGTAGTCGGGCCAGTCGAAGTGCGGGCCTTCGTAGTCGTGCGGGTAGAGGTCCTTGAACCGCTGGTGGCTGAAGAACGGCTCGTGCGGGTCGAAGGTCTCGATCTGCACGAACCACCGGTCCGCGTCCCGGTTGGTGCGGACGAACTCCAGGCCCGCGTCGAAGGTCAGCGTCTGCGGGTGGCGGTCCTCGGTCGCCAGGTGCGGGCGGTTCACCCAGTCCTGCCGGTAGGACTCGAACCGGAGCTTCTTCAGGTCCTCGGGGATCTCCGGGTCGGCCACCTGGCCCTTCCACGGGTCGCCCTCCTGGCCGCGGAAGAACTCCCAGGTGTTGTACCGGCCGTGGTAGGTGGCGCCGCCGTCCTCCCAGTAGTGCGGGTGGTCGCTGACCAGGTGGGTGTACACCCCGTTCTGCTTGAGGAGTTCGGGCATGGAGTCGTCGAACGGCTCCAGCGGGCCCCAGCTGCGGTGCAGGAAGTTGTACCGGCCGGTGTGGATCTCGCGGCGGGCCGGCATGCACGGCATCGACCCCGCGTAGGCGTGGTCGAAGGTGACGGACCGCTCGGCCAGCCGCGCGAAGTTCGGCGCGTGCGTCCAGTCCCCGCCGTAGGGCGGCAGCATGTGCCGGTTGAGGCTGTCGAACATCACCATGATCGCCTTCATGCGGCGCTCCCCTCTCCGGCCGGCGGCGTCTTGTGCCCCGGCTGCCACTGTTCGAGACGCCGGAGCATGCGCTCCAGCCAGGCCACCCACGCGTCCATCGCGCCGGCGCCGTACTGGTGAAGTTCCTCGTAGACCTCGCGGGCCAGTTCCTGGTCCAGCTCGGGCAGCGGGTCCTCGAAGCGGACCGTGCGGTCGCGGGGCCGGTTGCGGGCGATCTGCTCGCGCCGGTGGTCCAGTTCGGTGCGGATCAGCCGGATCGCCGCCTCGCGGTCCAGGACCGCGGCGAAGGCGAAGCGGGAGAGGAAGTCCGCGTCCTGGAACCGGCTGGGCGGCTCGTACGGGGAGCGCACCCACTCCATCAGCGCTTCCCGCCCCACCGGCGTGAGCCGGTACACCTTCGCGTCGGGACGCCCCTCGCGCGGATCGACCTCGAACGCCACCCAGCCGTCCGCCACCATCCGCCCCAACAGGCGGTAGATCTGGCTGTGGTGAGCGCGCGAACGGAGGAACTGGCCCTCCGTCTCGACCCACTTGCGCAGGTCGTACCCGCTGAACGGCCGGCCGGCCAGCAGGGCGAGCAGGACGTACTCGAACTGCATCGAGCCCCCTATGTGCGGAATCACTTATGTGCTCAGTGTTCTATCCGCGACATGGGGGCCGTCAACGCGGCGGGCGGCGAATTATCCGACCGTTCACATGAGTTCACGGTGATTCACAGTGCGCAGCACCTGCGCTGTCGGCGGGGATGCCCCGCGCGGTCGCGATGGAACCGGCTCCTCCCGGGAAAACGGGCGCGCCCGGGGGGGGGGGGGGCACCCCCCCCCCCCCCGCGGGGGGCCCCAGTTTTAGGGACCCCGGAGGGCCGGGCCCCCCCCCCGGGGGGACGGGGGGGCCGGGGCCCGCGCGC
>NZ_JBHWIO010000074.1:41025-46493 GCF_042732075.1 Kitasatospora sp. NPDC059812 | reverse complement strand
GGCCGTATTGCCCCCCGCATCCGTAGGGTACGGCGCGGCTTAATCCACACAACCGCCCCCCCGCACACCACCCCCGGCCCCCCCCCCGGCCGCGCCCCCCCGGGGGGGGGGGGGCCCCCGGGGGGCCCCCACGGCAGGTCAGTCCAGCAGGCCCAGGCGCTGCGCCGCCGCCTCCGGGTCGATCGGGACGATCTGCGGCTGCGGTGCGCCGGCCACCGCCCAGTCCGGGTCCTTGAGGCCGTTGCCGGTCACGGTGCAGACGATGCGCTGGCCCGGGTCGACCAGGCCGGCCTCCGCCTTGGCCAGCAGGCCGGCCACCGAGGCGGCCGAGGCGGGCTCCACGAAGACGCCCTCCTGCGCGGCCAACAGCCGGTAGGCGGACAGGATCTGACGATCCGTCACCTTGTCGATGAGGCCGCCCGACTCGTCCCGCGCGGCGAGCGCGAAGTCCCAGGAGGCGGGGTTGCCGATCCGGATCGCGGTGGCGATGGTCTGCGGCTTGAGCACCGGCGCGCCGTCCACGATCGGGGCCGAGCCGGAGGCCTGGAAGCCCCACATCCGCGGGGTGCGCGTGGCCAGGCCGTCGGCGGAGTACTCGCGGTAGCCCTTCCAGTACGCGGTGATGTTGCCCGCGTTGCCGACCGGCAGGACGTGGATGTCCGGGGCGTCGCCGAGCATGTCGACGATCTCGAAGGCCGCGGTCTTCTGGCCCTCGATCCGCACCGGGTTCACCGAGTTGACCAGCGCCACCGGGTACTTCTCGGACAGTTCACGCGCGAGGGTGAGGCAGTCGTCGAAGTTCCCGTCCACCTGGAGGATCTTGGCGCCGTGCACCAGCGCCTGGCCCATCTTGCCGAGGGCGATCTTGCCCTGCGGGACGAGCACCGCGCAGACCATCCCGGCCCGCACCGCGTACGCGGCGGCGGAGGCCGAGGTGTTGCCGGTGGAGGCGCAGATGACGGCCTGCGCCCCCTCCTCCTTGGCCTTGGAGATGGCCATCGTCATCCCGCGGTCCTTGAAGGAGCCCGTCGGGTTGGCGCCCTCGACCTTGAGGTAGACCTCGCAGCCGGTGCGCTCGGACAGCACCTGGGCGGGGACCAGCGGCGTGCCGCCCTCCAGCAGGGTGACCACCGGGGTGGCCGCGGTGACCGGCAGGCGGTCCCGGTACTCCTCGATCAGGCCGCGCCACTGGTGGGTGTGCGCGCCTCGGACGACGTTCTCGGCAACGGCGTTCATGGCTGTTCCTTACTCCCCTTCGACCCGCATGATGCTGGCCACGTCCCGCACGCTGTCCAGCGCGCGGAGCTTGTCGACCGTCGCCGACAGCGCGGCGTCGGTGGCACGGTGAGTGACCACGACGAGCGAGGCGTCGCCGTCGCGGCCCTGCTGGCGCACGGTGTCGATGGAGACGCCGTGCTCCGCGAAGACGGACGCGACCTGGGCGAGGACACCCGCACGGTCGTCCACGTCCAGGCTGACGTGGTAGCGGGTGACCACCTCGTCCATCGGCTTGGCGGGCAGCTGCGTGTACACCGAGTCACCGGGACCGGTGGCGCCGGCCAGCTTGTTGCGACAGACCGCGACCAGGTCGCCGAGCACCGCGGAGGCGGTCGGCGAGCCGCCCGCGCCCGGGCCGTAGAACATCAGCCGGCCGGCCGCCTCGGCCTCGACGAACACCGCGTTGTACGCCTCGCGGACGGAGGCCAGCGGGTGCGACAGCGGGATCATCGCCGGGTGGACCCGCGCGGTGACGGACTCGCCGTCCGCCGCCCGCTCGCAGATCGCGAGCAGCTTGACCACGCAGCCCATCTCCTTGGCGGAGGCGATGTCGGCGGCGGTCACCTCGGTGATGCCCTCGCGGTAGACGTCCGCCGCGGTGACCTTGGTGTGGAAGGCGATGCCGGCCAGGATCGCGGCCTTGGCGGCGGCGTCGAAGCCCTCGACGTCGGCCGTAGGGTCGGCCTCGGCGTAGCCCAGCGCGGTGGCCTCCTCCAGCGCCTCCGAGTAGCCGGCGCCGGAGGTGTCCATCTTGTCGAGGATGAAGTTGGTGGTGCCGTTGACGATGCCCAGCACCCGGTTGACCTTGTCCCCCGCGAGGGACTCGCGCAGCGGGCGCAGCAGCGGGATCGCGCCCGCCACCGCGGCCTCGTAGTACAGGTCCACCCCGGCCCCGGCGGCCGCGGCGTGCAGCTCGGTGCCGTCCTTGGCGAGCAGCGCCTTGTTGGCGCTGACCACCGAGGCGCCCCGCTCGAACGCCGACAGGATGAGGTGTTTGGACGGCTCGATGCCGCCGACGACCTCGACCACCACGTCGATGTCGCCCCGGTTGACCAGGGCCTCGGCGTCGGTGGTGATCAGGTGCTCGGGCACGCCCGGACGCACCCGGCCGGCCCGGCGGACCGCGATCCCGGCGAGCTCGACCGGGGCACCGATGCGCGCGGCGAGGTCGTCGGCCGTCGTCGTCATGATGCGCGCCACCTCGGAGCCCACCACACCACAACCCAGCAACGCCACCTTCAGCGGGCGCGTACGCATCATCCGACTCCGCTCTGCATTCTTCGTGCTTCGGTAATTCCGGCGGGATTCTGGGGGCCGCCGGGAACTTCGGTCCGTACCAGTCTCGGGGACTTCCCGCACGGATCTACGGTCGTTCCATGATCTGAGACAAGGATTTCGTCATCCGATATCGAGACGCAGGAGATCCTCCTCCGTCTCGCGCCGGACGATCACCCGCGCGGCACCGTCCTTGACGGCCAGCACGGGAGGCTTCAGGGCGTGGTTGTAATTGCTCGCCATCGAGCGGCAGTACGCGCCGGTGGCGGGCACCGCGATCAGGTCGCCCGGGGCCAGGTCGGCCGGCAGGAAGGCGTCCCGGACCACGATGTCGCCGGACTCGCAGTGCTTGCCGACCACCCGCACCAGCATCGGCTCGGCGTCGCTGCGGCGCGACACCAGGGCCACCGAGTACTCGGCGTCGTACAGCGCGGTCCGGATGTTGTCGGACATCCCGCCGTCCACGCTGACGTAGGTGCGCAGGCCCTCCAGCGGCTTGACGGTGCCGACCTCGTACAGCGTGAACGCCGTCGGGCCGACGATCGCCCGGCCCGGCTCCACGCTCAGCCGGGGGGTGTCCAGGTTCGCGGCGGCGCACTCGCGGCGCACGATGTCGGCCAGCGCGGCCGCGATCTCGGCCGGCTCGCGCGGGTCGTCCTCGCTGGTGTACGCGATGCCCAGGCCGCCGCCCAGGTCGATCTCGGGCAGCTCGACGCCGTGCTCGTCGCGGATCTCGGCCAGCAGGCCGACCACCCGGCGGGCGGCCACCTCGAAGCCGGCGGTGTCGAAGATCTGCGAGCCGATGTGCGAGTGGATGCCGCGCAGCTCCAGGCCCTCGTGCCCGAGTACCCGGCGCACGGCCTCGGCCGCCGATCCGTTGCCCAGTGACAGCCCGAACTTCTGGTCCTCGTGCGCCGTGGCGATGAACTCGTGGGTGTGCGCCTCGACGCCGACAGTGATCCGGATCAGCACCTGCTGGCGGACGCCCTGGCGGGCCGTGATGGCGGCCAGCCGCTCGATCTCCTCGTAGGAGTCGACCACGATGCGCCCGACGCCGGTCTTCACCGCGTGTTCGAGCTCGTCCGCCGTCTTGTTGTTGCCGTGCAGCGCGATCCGCTGCGGCGGCATCCCGGCGGCCAGCGCCACCGTCAGCTCGCCGGAGCTGCACACGTCGAGGTTCAGGCCCTCCTCGTGCAGCCAGCGCACGATCGCCTTGGAGAGGAACGCCTTGCCGGCGTAGAAGACGTCCGCCTCGGTGCCGAAGGCGTCGCGCCAGGCCCGCGCCCGGGCCCGGAAGTCGTCCTCGTCGAGCACGTAGGCCGGCGTGCCGAACTCGGCCGCCAGGGACTTGACGTCGATCCCGCCGACGGTGGCCACGCCCTCGGCGTCGCGGGCGACGGTGCACGACCAGACCTTGGGGTCGAGCGCGTTCAGGTCGGCCGGCGGGGCGGAGTAGTGGCCCTCGGGCAGCACGTCACCGTGACGGGGGCCTGCGGGGTGTGCGGAGCGAGACATGTCCTGCTTCCTTGACCTATGGCGAGGGGCGGCGACGGTCTCCGTTGACCGTCAGCCGCCCCCGCTGCGCACTTGGGGGTGGTGCCTACATCCGCTCGGGCGCCGTGACGCCCAGGAGCGTCAGGCCGTTGGCCATCACCGTTCGCGTGGCCTCGACCAGCCAGAGCCGGGCGCGGTGCGTGTCCGTGGGCTCCTCGTCGCCCTTGGGCAGGAACATGCAGTTCTCGTACAGGCGGTGGTACTTGCCCGCCAGGTCCTCCAGGTAGCGGGCGACCCGGTGCGGCTCGCGCAGCTCGCCGGCCGTGGCCAGGATCCGCGGGAACTCGCCGAGGGCACCGAGGATGTCGTTCTCCCACACGGTGGCGAGCAGCTCGGGCTTGAAGTCCTGCGCCGCGCCCTTGTCGACACCGAGCTGCGCGGCCTTGCGGGCCACACCGCACATCCGGGTGTGCGCGTACTGGACGTAGTAGACCGGGTTCTCGTTGGACTGGCTGGTCAGCACGTTGATGTCGAGCGTGATGGTGGAGTCCGTGGGGGACCGCGTCAGGGTGTATCGGGCGGCGTCCACGCCGATCCACTCGATCACGTCGTCGATCGTGATGATGTTGCCGGCCCGCTTGGACATGCGGACCTCTTCGCCGTCGCGAAGCATCTTCACGAACTGGCCGATCTTGACCTCGATGTTGCGGTCCATGTCGTCGCCCGCGCAGGCCACGATGGCCTTCAGCCGGTTGACGTAGCCGTGGTGGTCGGCGCCCAGCATGTAGACGGAGACCTCGGCACCGCGGTCCCGCTTCGACAGGTAGTACGCGGCGTCGGCGGCGAAGTAGGTGGTCTCGCCGTCGGCCTTGACCAGGACGCGGTCCTTGTCGTCGCCGAAGTCGGTGGTGCGCAGGAAGACCGCGCCGTCCTGCTCGAAGACGTGGCCCTGCTCGCGCAGCCGGTCCATGGCCTTCTCGACCGCGCCGGAGTCGTGCAGCGACTTCTCCGAGAACCAGACGTCGAAGTGGGTGCCGAACTCCTGCATCGAGCGCTGGATCTCGGCCACCATGAGCTTGAGGCCCTCGGTGCGGAAGGCCTCCAGCTGCTCGGCGTCGGGCAGGTCGAGCACGCCCGGGACGCCGTCGGTGATCGCCTTGGCGATGTCGCCGATGTACTCGCCCACGTAGCCGTCGGCGGGGACGGGCTGACCGTTCGCGGCGGCCTTCAGCGAGCCGGCGAACTTGGAGATCTGCACGCCGGCGTCGTTCAGGTAGTACTCGGTGGTGACGTCGGCGCGGGGGGGGCGCGCGCCCCCCCCCCCCCACCCAACACAACAGCAACCCCAAAGCCCACCGACAACACACCCAGTGGTAGCGTCAGGGGGGGTTGGGGGTGAGAGAAAACACAGGGATATGCAC
>NZ_JBHWIO010000074.1:0-41015 GCF_042732075.1 Kitasatospora sp. NPDC059812 | reverse complement strand
GTCGCATGGCACGCGGGCCTCGTGACTGGATAACTCGGGGGTTCGGGCGGGGCCCGGCCCCCCACCCTCGGGCCCCAGCGACCCCCCCCCGGCGGCCCAGCGGACGCCGCCGATGTGGATCGGGCCGGTCGGGTTGGCGGAGACGAACTCCAGGTTGATCTTCAGGCCCTTGAGCGCCTCGTTGCGCCCGTAGGCCTCGCCCGTCTCGACGATGGTGCGCGCCAGCGCGCCCTGGGTCGCGGCGTCCATGGTGATGTTCAGGAAGCCCGGCCCGGCGATGTCGACCTTGGCGACGCCGGTGATCCCTCGCAGGCGGTCGGCCAGCAGTTCCGCCACGGCTCGCGGCGGGCGGCCGGCCGCCTTGGCGAGCTGGAGGGCCACGTTGATCGCGTAGTCGCCGTGGTCCCTGTTCTTGGGTCGCTCGACCGTCACGTGCTCGGGCACGGCGACGGTCAGCTCGCCCGCCTCGACGGCGGCGCTCACTGCGGCCTGGACTGCCTGGGAAAGCTCTGCGGGTGTCACGACGCCAAGCGTAGGCGAGACGGGGTACCCGCCCGCCACCCGGTTTGCCGGTCGGGACGCCCGCGGGCGCTCCCGTCAGCGGTGTCAGCCTCGATCCGTCCGCTCTGTTCGCTCAGGGCGAAACCCGCTCGGCTGTCCGCCCAGGGTCATCAGCCGCCGCACCAGCGCCACCAGATCGGCCGGGTCGAAGGGCTTGCCGAGGTAGCCGTCCACCCCGACGGCCTCCCCCAGGTCCAGATCGGCCGGGGTGCAGGCGCTCACGATCGCGATCGGCAGCCGGCTGGTCCCCGGGGTCGCGCGCAGCCGGGCCGCCGTCCGCAGGCCGTCCAGGCGCGGCATCATCACGTCCAGCGTCACCACGTCCGGCTTCACCCGGCGGACCACCTCCAGGCACTCGGCGCCGTCGGCGGCGGTCACCACCTCGAAGCCCTCAAGCTCCAGGTTGACCCTGATCAGCTGGCGGATCACCTCGCTGTCGTCCACCACGAGGACCCGCCCGGACACTCCCGACACCTCACCGAGGGTATCGGCGCCCCCGCCGCCCCGTCCGGCCTTTGGGCACTTCCACCGCCCCCGCCGCCCGCCGCCGACGCACCCCGCACCCGCTCCCGCTCCCCCGCCGCAAACCCGTGCACGGACCACGCCCGGAGCCTGGTAGTGTTCTTCACGTCGGAGGCCGAAACGCCGACGACATCGAGCAGGCCCCCGTAGCTCAGGGGATAGAGCACCGCCCTCCGGAGGCGGGTGCGTAGGTTCGAATCCTACCGGGGGCACTTCGCAAGAAGTGCAACTGAGGCCCAGATCAGTGGAGTTGATCCACGGATCTGGGCCTTCGTCATGTCCGGGCCCGGTCGGCGGCGCGCGCTGCGGGCCCGGCCGGGCTCAGGACGAGGTGCCCTCGACCTGGGAGACCAGCCCGGCGATGGTGTGGTCGAAGTAGGCGCTGTAGGACGCGTCGTCGCTGTCGCCGCCCTGCTGGTAGCCGCCGATGGCGCCGACCACGTCGCCGGTGGCGACGTTGATCCAGGGGCCGCCGCTGGTGCCGGACGGGTAGGCGGGGCAGTCGATGACGCGCTGGTAGGTGCTCTGCCGGCCGGTGGTGTTGGTGCACAGGATGGGCTCCTCGGCGTCGCCGGGGTAGCCGTAGAGGCGGACGGTGGCGCCGAAGGGCTCGTCGGCGCCGAGCCGGTTGCCGCCGACCACGTCCTCGACGTTGCGGCCGTTGTTCGGGGCCGTCTCCAGGATGGCGAAGTCCTCGTCCTGGTCGCCCTTCTGGGACCAGCCGGTGGTGGTGTGGACCGCGGTGACCTGCCAGCTGCCGTACGGGGCGGAGCCGTCCCGGTAGCCGGGGACGAAGGTGACGCCGCCGGCGCTGCCGAGGCAGTGCGCGGCGGTCAGCAGCAGGTTGCCGCCGGGACTGTGCAGCACGCTGGCGGTGCAGAAGTGGTTGCCGGCCGCCGCGGCGCCGCTGAACAGCGCGCCCACGGTGGCCGCTTCGGGGGTGGCGGCGGCGGTGGCGGTGGTGCCGAGGACGACGCCGCGGGTGTCGGGGGTGGCCGGCGCGGAGGGCGTCGGGGTGGCCGCCGGGGCGCTGCCCGGGTCGGCGCTCGCGCCGGCGCCCGCACTGCCGGTCGGGCCGTCCGTCGGGCCGTCCGTCGGGGCGGCGGAGGGGCTGTCGGTCGGAGCGGGGGCGTCGACCGGTGCGGGTGCGGCGGGCGCCTCGGACGCGGGCGCGGTCGCGGCCGGCGCGACGGCGGCCCGGGAGCTGCGGGCCGCCTTCCCGGCGGCCGTCGCGTCGGACAGGCTCAGCCCGTGCGTGCCGGTGACCACGGCGGCCACCACCACCGCCGAGAGCGCGGTGAACAGGGTCGGCCCCAGAAGGCTGCGGCGGCGGCGCGACGTCGGGCGGCTGTGCTGACCCATGTCTGTCTCTCCTGCCAGTGATCGACGGCTTCCCGGGGGCTGCGTGCGATCAACGACTATGCCGCTTCAGCCTGGAAAGGTCGTTACCGGTGGCTGGGATATCCATGAGAAAAAGCTCACCCGTCGGCGCGTAAGCGGTCCAGCGCGCTCCCCAGTTCCTCGGCCCCGATGAAGGCGGTGTGCGTCCCGGCGACGGTGCAGGTGAAGGCACCGGCGACCGAGCCGGCCCGGGCGCACTCCAGCGGCGGGCGGCCCCGGAACCAGGAGGCGAGGAAGCCCGCGACGAAGGCGTCCCCGGCGCCGTTGGTGTCCACCACCGGGCGGCCCGGGTCGACGGCCGGCAGGTGGCGCACCTCGTCGTCGTCCCGGGTGAGCAGGTAGCAGCCGTCGGCGCCCGCGGTGGCGGTGACGACACCGGCGCGGCCCTCGGCGAGGATCGCGCGCATCACCTGCTCGTGCCGGCCGCGGCAGCCGGCCACCGAGAGGAACACCAGGTCCGAGCCGAGCGCGTAGTCGCGGTGGTGCGGGTTGCTGCCGTCCCAGTCGTGCAGGTCGGTGGAGGTGGTGCGGCCGAGCCGGTGGAGGTCGGCGTACATGTCCCGGTTGACGCCGGTGATGGAGAGGTGGACGTGCCGGCTGCGCCGCGCGTACGGCAGGTAGAACTCGGGCGGCAGCCGCAGGTCGGCGGGGTGGCGGCCGTCGAAGAAGGAGAACCGGCGGCCGGCGGCGTCCACCAGGTTGACCCCGCGCGGGGTGCCGTGCGGGCTCACCAGGTGCGCGAAGTGCAGGCCGTGGTGCTCGTAGGAGGCGCGGACCAGGGCGCCCTGCGGGTCGTCGCCGAGGAAGTCGAGGAAGGCGGTGCGCAGGCCGAGGCGGTGGGCGCCGAGGGCGACGCCGTTGCCGGTGTGGCCGACGTAGTCGCGGACGGGTCCGACGAACAGCGAGTCGCCGGGCGGGACCTCCAGCCGGTCCACCCGGACGATGGTGTCGACGCCGGAGCCGCCGACGACGAGCAGGTCGAACTCGGGCAGCACGACGGCGCCTCCTCGGTCCCTGGACGGTGGCCAGGAGTCAAGCAGGCGCCGGAGGTTGACTGCAAGGTCTTGCTGAAAATTTCAGGGTTCTCGTCGGGGCTCTGCCGGGACGGCCGGGTGGGCCCCCGCCTGCGCCTCGACCGGGGCGACGGTCGTCACGGCGGGCGCCGGCCGGTGGTCGATCACCCGGAAGGCGATCAGCGCGGCCAGCAGCAGGACGCCCGTCGACACCCAGTTCGCGACCACGTAGCCGTGCACCGTGGCCTGGGCCCGCACCGCCGGCGACGAGGCGATCCGGGTGGCCAGGAACGACGCGGTGGCACTGGCCGCGACCGTGTTCAGCAGCGCCGTGCCGAACGAACCACCCACCTGCTGGGCCGAGTTGATGGTGGCCGAGGCCGCGCCCGCCTCGCGCGGGGAGACCCCGAGGGTGGCCAGGTTCATCGACGGCATGAAGACCAGGCCCATGCCGGAGCCGAGCAGCAGTTCGGCGGGCAGCACCGTGCCGGCCCACGGGCTGTCCACCGTCATCCGGGTCAGCCAGGCCATGCCGGCCGCGGCGAGCAGCAGCCCGGGGCAGACCAGGTTCCGGGTCGGCACCCTGGTCATCAGCCGGGCCGCGAAGCCGGTCGAGCTGAGCACGATGGCGGCCGTCATGGGCAGGAAGGAGACGCCCGACAGCACCGGCGAGAAGTGCTTGATGACCTGGAGGTAGTAGGTGAGGAAGAGGAACAGGCCGAACATGCCGATCATGGCCAGGCCGACCGAGAGGGCGGCCCCGCCGCGGTTGCGGTCGGCGACGATGTGCAGCGGCAGCAGCGGGTGCGCGGTACGCCTCTCGACCAGGACGAACACCGCGAGCAGCGCCAGGCCGAGGGCCAGCGAGCCGAGCACCAGCCCGTCGCCCCAGGTCCGGGTGACGGCCTCGGAGGTGCCGAAGACGATCGCCAGCAGGCCGCCGCAGCCGAGCAGCGCGCCGGGCAGGTCGAGCCGGACCCGGCGCCCCCCGGCGGCGTGGTCGCGCTCCAGGAGGCAGGTGGCCGCGAGGGCCGCGGCGGCGGCGATCGGGACGTTGACGAACAGGCACCAGCGCCAGTCCAGGTACTCGGTCAGCAGCCCGCCCAGGATCAGGCCGAGTGCGGAGCCGCCGGCGGCGATCGCGCCGAAGACGCCGAAGGCCGTACTGCGCTCCCTGGGGTCCGTGAAGGTGGTGGAGAGCAGCCCCAGGGCCGAGGGGGCGAGCAGGGCGCTGAACCCGCCCTGGAGGGCGCGGGCGCCGAAGAGCATGGCCGGGCCGTCCGCCGAGCCGCCGAGGGCGGAGGCGGCGGCGAAACCCAGCAGGCCGACGGTGAAGACGCGTTTGCGGCCGAAGAGGTCGCCCAGCCGTCCGCCGAGCAGCAGCAGGCCGCCGAAGGCGAGCGTGTAGGCGGTGATCACCCATTGCCGGTCGGCGTCGGAGATGCCCAGGTCCCGCTGGGCCGACGGCAGCGCGATGTTCACGATGGTGACGTCGAGGACGATCATGAGCTGGGCGACGGCGATGACCGCCAGCGCCCACCAGCGGCGGCTGTCCGCGTTCTCATGACCGGTGGCGGTTCGCGCAGACACTGGTCAGCCTTCCGGAGGGGTACGGAGGGGTCACGCAGTCGGGGAAGTCACGCAGTCGCCTTCAAGCGAAGCTCCCGCACGGACGGATGGCAAGGAAAAACCTCACCAAATCGACCTTTTCGGGCCAAAGGACCAGCGGCCCCGGGACTCGCGGACGAGGCCCGGGGCCGGCGGCCGACCTACAGTGCGGACAGCTCCTCGACCAGGTCGTCCAGCCCCAGCGAGCCCTGCGAGAGCGCCGCCATGTGCCAGGCCTTGAGGTCGAACTCCTCGCCGCGCGCCTCGTGCGCCGCCCGCGCCGCCGCCCGGCCGCGCAGCCAGGCGCGCTCGCCCAGCTTGTAGCCGATCGCCTGGCCGGGCATGCCCAGGTAGCGGACCAGCTCGCTGTCCAGGTAGTCGGGGGTCAGGCCGCAGTACCGGCCGAAGAACTCCCGGGCCGCCTCCGGGCTGACCGGCTCGCCCGGCAGGTACGGGGAGTCGGCCGGGAAGTCCAGGCCCGCGTGCATGCCGATGTCGACGATCACCCGCAGCGCACGCATCATCTGCGCGTTGAGGTAGCCGAGGCGGTGGCCCGGGTCGGTGAGGTAGCCGAGCTCGTCCATCAGGCGCTCGGCGTACAGCGCCCAGCCCTCCAGGTTGGCGCTCACCCCGCCCAGACTGACCTGGTAGGTGGAGAGCCGGTCCGCGACGTAGTTCCACTGCGCGAGCTGCAGGTGGTGGCCCGGGACGCCCTCGTGGTACCAGGTGGAGACCAGGTCCCAGACCGGGAAGCGCTCCCGGCCGAGCGCCGGCAGCCAGGTCCGCCCGGGGCGGCTGAAGTCCAGCGAGGGCGCGCTGTAGTACGGCGCGGCCGCACTGCCGGGCGGGGCGATCCTCGACTCGACCCGGGTGATCGGCTCGGCCAGGTCGAAGTGGGTGCCCTGGAGGTCCCGGACCGCCTGGTCCATCAGCTCCTGGAGGTACACCCGGGTGGCCTCGGCGCCCTCCACGGCCGGGCCGTCCGCCTCCAGCCACTTCATCGCCGCCATCGGGCCGGCGCCGGGGCGGACCTTCTCGGCCTCGGCCTCCATCTGCGCGAGCAGGTCGCGGAACTCGCCCCAGGCCCATGCGTAGGCCTCGTCCAGGTCCAGGTCGGAGCCGGTCCAGAAGCGGACGAAGCGGCGGTAGCGCTCGCGGCCGGTGGTGTCGGAGGTGTCGGCGGCGGCCGGGCCGTAGACGTCGCGCAGCCAGTCGCGCAGGGCGGCCAGCGCCTCCCCGGCGGCCAGCGCGGGCCCGGACAGCTCGGCGCGCAGGCCCTCCGGCGCGCCCTGGACGAACGCGCCGAACCAGCCGCCGGGCACGTCCCCCTCCAGCCACTCGCCGAGCTGCCCGACCACGGTGGCCACCTGGCGCGGGCCGGACAGCAGGCCGCGCTCGATGCCGGCGGCCAGCGTCTCCCGGTACTGCGCCAGCGCGAGCGGCACGCGGGCCAGCCGGCGGCCGACCACCTGCCACTCGGCCTCGGTGTCCGTCCCCATCAGGGTGAAGACATCCCGGACCTCGTGCACCGGGGAGCCGAGGTTGCGCACCGCGCGGAAGTTCTCCCCGGCCTCGTGGACGGCGAGGGAGGCGGTCAGCCGCTCGCGCAGCAGGCGGGCGCAGCGGCGCTCCGCCTCGTCCTGCGCGGCGTCGGAGCGTTCGGCCTCGGCGAGGGCCGCCAGGGTGCGGCGGCCGAGGTCGGCGATCGCCTCGGCGCCGGCCGGCGAGAGGTCGGGCAGCCGGTCGTCCTCGGGGCTGAACCCCAGGTAGACCGCGGTCAGCGGGTCGAGTTCGGCCAGGGCCCGGACGTAACCGTCGGCGACGCGGCGCGGGGTGGTGGCGTCGGAGGTGATCAGTTCTTCAACCATTCGGACATCATGGCGCGGCGGGGGCCGATTGCAAGCCTTTACCGGGCGATCGGTGACATGCACCGGCCGACCGCCGCCGGGCGGGCCCACGCAAACACACGTTCGGGAAACCGCCGCGCGCGACAGGATCCGATCGGGCCCACGCCCATTACGCTGACCGCCATGGAAGCCCGCCCCGCCACGGCAACCGACCAGGTGCCCGCCCCGGCCGCACCCGGCCCCCGCCCGCGCCGCACCGGCTACCGGCGGCTGCCGGTGCAGCAGCGCCGCGAACAGCTGATCGCGGTCGCCCTGGAACTGTTCGCCGCCCGGCCGCCCGAGGAGGTGGGCCTGGACGACGTCGCCGAGGCCGCCGGGGCCTCCCGCCCGCTGGTCTACCGCTACTTCGCGGGCGGCAAGCAGCAGTTGTACGAGGCCGCGCTGCGCAGCGCTGCCGACGAGCTGACCAGCCGCTTCACCGTCCCGCTGGCCGGGACCCCGTCCGAGCAGCTGGCGGCCGTCCTGGACGGCTACTTCGCCTTCGTGGCCGAGCACGACGCCGGCTACTCGGCGTTGCTGCGCGGCGGTTCGGTGGTGGAGACGGCCCGCACCTCGGCGATCGTCGACGACGTCCGGCGGGCGGCGCTCAAGCGGACCCTGCGGCACCTCGGCGTGCGGGAGGCCGGGCCCCGGCTGACGCTGCTGGTGCGCTCGTGGATCGCGGTGGTCGAGGGCGCGTCGCTGACCTGGCTGGACGAGGGGCGCACGCTGCCGGTGGGCGAGCTGCGCGACTGGCTGGTGGACCAGTTCACGGCGATGGCGGCGGCGACCGCGCTGCACGACCCGCAGACCGCGCAGGTGCTGGCCGTGCTGCTCGCGCTGGAGGGGCCGCAGGCGTCGCGGGCCGAGCGGCTGCGCGAGGTGCTGGCGGCCCGGTGACCCGACCCCCGTGCCCGGGGTCGGGGCGGCCGGTGCCGCGCCGGCAGGGCGTTACGCCTTGCCGAGCACCTGCCGCTGGCGGCCGAGGCCCTCGATCTCGATCTCGACGATGTCGCCCGGGGCCAGGAACGGCGTGCCGGGGTGGCCCAGGGTGACGCCGGCCGGGGTGCCGGTGACGATCACGTCGCCCGGCTCCAGGACCATGAACTGGCTGACGTAACGGACCAGTTCGAGCACCGGGAAGATCATCTTGCCGGTGTTGCCGTCCTGCCGCAGCCCGCCGTTGACCCACAGCCGCAGCGGCAGCTGCTGCGGGTCGGCCACCTCGTCCGCGGTGACCAGCCAGGGCCCCAGCGGGGTGAAGGTCTCCGCCGACTTGCCCTTGTCCCACTGGCCGCCGCGCTCGAACTGGAAGGCCCGTTCGGTGACGTCGTTGGCGATCGTGTAGCCGGCGATCACCGCCGCGGCCTCCTCGTGCCCGGCCAGGTAGCGGGCGGTACGGCCGATCACGACGGCCAGCTCGGCCTCGTAGTCGGTCTTCTCGCCGCCACGCGGCACCAGCACCTCGTCGTACGGGCCGACCACGGTGCAGCTCGGCTTGAGGAAGATCACCGGCTCGTCCGGGGGCGCGACCCCGGCCTCGGCGGCGTGGTCGCGGTAGTTGAGCCCGATGCCGACCACCTTGCCCGGGCGGGCGACCGGCGCGCCCACCCGCTGCCCGGCGAGGTCCACCCGGGGCAGCACCCCGGCGGCCACGTCCCGCGCCAGGGCGGCGGCGTCCAGCCCGGCCAGGAAGGCCCCGTCAATGTCCCGGGCACGCCCGGAGAGGTCGTACCCGATGCCGTCCTGGCCCAGCACGACCGGGCGCTCGGCGCCCGGGGGTCCGACGCGGAGGAGCTTCATCGATCCGTCACCAGCCTTTTCGTCGCAGCTCACCGGGGCGGCCGAAGACACCGCACCCGACTCTGGCAACGAGGTATATCAACGCCACCGGCCGTGAACCAGACCGTCCCGGTGGGCGGATTCCTCTCAATTCCCACAGTCGCCGCAGACGCCGAATCAGCGGCCCGCACGGTTGACAGCCTCCCGCCCGTACGGCGCCGAGGGCCCTCAGCCGCCCTGCGGACCGCCGCCGAGCAGGCCGGCCAGGCTCAGCGCCCGCGGCCGGCCCGGCCCGCTCCGGGCGGCCTCCCGGTGCCAGCGGTCGAGGTCGCGCAGCGCGTCGGCCCGGACGTCCGGTTCGGCGGCCGGCTCCGCGGCCAGCTCGCGCAGCAGCGCGACGGCGGCGCCCGGGCTGCCGTCCTGGGCCAGCCACAGGGCCAGGTCGTGGCAGGTGCGCAGGGTGCGCGGGTCGGCCGGGCCACAGATCCGGGCGAGGTCGGGGATGAGCGCGGTGAGCATCTCGACGGCCTCCCCGGGGGCGCCCTGCGCGCCGCGTAGCCAGGCCTGGTCGGCCCGGCGGCGCAGCTGCTCCGGGCTGGGGTCGTCCGGGCGGAGCACCCCGGGCCGGATCCGGCGCAGCCGTTCCAGCACCTCGGCGGCGGTGGCCGGCCGGTCCGCGGGCCGTTTGGCGAGCAGCCCGGCGACCAGGTCGGCCAGCGCCGGATCGGTGCTGCGCACCCGGGGCGGGGTCTCCTCCAGGTGCTTGTACATGTACTCGGCGGCCGAGGAGGCACGGAACGGGCGCCGCCCGGTGCAGAGTTCGTACAGCATGACGCCGAGCGCGTAGAGGTCGGCCCGGCCGTCCACGGCGGCGCCGGACCAGCACTCGGGCGCCAGGTACGGGACGGTGCCGACCACGCTGCCGGTGGAGGTGAGCACCGCGGACTGGGTGAGCAACCGGGCGATGCCGAAGTCCAGCACCTTGGCCTTGCCGCCCGCGTCGACCATCACGTTCTCGGGCTTGATGTCGCGGTGGACGACGCCCGAGCGGTGCGCGGCGTCCAGCGCCTTGCAGACCTGGCGCATCCACTTCAGCGCGGCCTCCTGGTCCGGGACACCGTCCTTGAGGATGTCGGACAGGGCCCGGCCGCGGACCAGTTCCAGCACCAGGTAGTGGGTCCCCCCGGTGGCGGTCGCGACCAGGCCGTAGTCGTACACGGTCACGATGTGCGGATTGGAGAGGCCGCCGGCCGTACGGGCCTCGCGGACGAACCGCCCGACGGCCTCCCGGTCGGCGGCGTGCTCCGCCAGCAGCAGCTTGACCGCGACCTCGCGGTCGAGCCGCTGGTCGGTCGCCTTCCAGACCACCCCGAAGCCGCCCCTGCCCAGCCACTCGTCCAGCCGGTACCGGCCGTCGAGCACCTCCCCCTGCTGCATGTCCTCCCCCAAGTCCGCCGTGTCCGGGCGGTGTTCGCCGTCGGATCGGAGGGGTCACCATAGCGGCGGGGGGCGGCGAACGGGTGAACGGACGGGCCCTACGGCTTGGGCAGCCCGGGCGGGTTGACCTCGGAGGTCGGCACCGCCTCGTTGTCCAGGCCCCAGCGCTTGAGCACCTGACCGTAACTGCCGTTCCTGATCACCTCGTTCAGCGCCCCGTTGAGCGCCTGGACCAGCCCGCTGCCCTTGCGGGTGGTCGCGGCGATCTTGCCGAGGACGTCCGCGCCGCCGCCCGAGTAGGTGCCGACGATCTCGGTCTCGCCGGTCTGCGCGACGTGGAAGGCCAGGTTGGGATTGGGGCCGACGTAGGCGTCGATCCGGCCGGAGGAGAGCGCCAGGTAGAACTCGGCGCCCTGGAAGTACTTGATGTCGATCGGCTTGAGGCCGTTCCTGGTGTTCTCCTCGCTCCAGGAGATCAGCAGCTTCTCCTGGTTGGTGCCGGAGGAGACGCCCACCGACCTGCCCGCCAGGTCCTTGGCGCCGGTGACCTTGAGACCACTGCCCTTCCTGGCCTCGAAACCGAGGACGTCCAGCCGGTAGGTGGCGAAGTCGTACTTCTCCTTGCGCGCCTCGGTGACGGTGATGTTGGAGAGGCCGACGTCGTACTTGCCGCTGTCCAGGCCGACGAAGATGTTCTCCCAGGAGACCGGGTTGAACTCGACCTTGAGGCCGAGCACGTTGCCGACCAGGGCGGCGATGTCCGGCTCGACGCCGATGATGGTCCTGTCGTCGTTGGCGTAGAAGTCCAGCGGCGGGGTGGTGCCGAGGGAGTCGACGACGGCCAGGGTCCCTCTCCTCCTGATCTCCTCCGGGACGAGCGCCGCGATCGCGTCGACCTTGGCCGTGGTCACCCGGTTCTGGTCGGCCGTCAGGTTCACCACGGCGCCGTTCGGCGCGGTGCTGCCCTTGGCCGGGGCGAGTTCCGCCGTGGCTCCCGAGGACGCGCCGCCGCAGGCGGTCAGGGCGAGGGCGGCGGCGAGCGCGGCGGCGGCGGTCACGAGGGCGCGACGGGGTAGGGGCATGGCGGAACTCCTGCTCGGTGAAGGGGGTTTCGGTGCGGCGGGAAGGGCTGGAGGCCCTCGGTTCAGAGCACCTCGGCTCAGAGCACCTTGGCGAGGAAGGCCCGGGTGCGTTCGTGCCGGGGGCGGTCCAGGACTTCGGCCGGCGGGCCCTGCTCGACCACCACGCCGCCGTCCATGAAGACGACGGTGTCGGCGACCTCGCGGGCGAAGCCGATCTCGTGGGTGACCACGATCATGGTGGTGCCGGTCCGGGCGAGGTCCTTGATGACGTCCAGCACCTCGCCGACCAGCTCCGGGTCGAGCGCCGAGGTGGGCTCGTCGAACAGCAGCACCTTCGGCTCCAGGGCCAGCGCCCGGGCGATCGCCACCCGCTGCTGCTGGCCGCCGGAGAGCTGCCGGGGGTACGCGGCGGCCTTGTCCGCCAGCCCGACCCGCTCCAGCAGCGCCAACGCCGTCGCCCTGGCCTCGGCCCGGGGGCGGCGCAGCGCGGCGATCGGCGCCTCGACCAGGTTCTCCAGCACGGTGAGGTGCGGGAACAGGTTGAAGTTCTGGAACACGAAGCCGATGTGGGTGCGCTGGCGCAGCACCTCGCGCTCCTTGAGCTCGTACAGCCGGTCGCCGGAGCGCCGGTAGCCGATCAGCTCGCCGTCGATGGCGACGTAGCCGCCGTCGAGCTTCTCCAGGTGGTTGATCGCGCGCAGCAGCGTGGACTTGCCGGAGCCGGACGGGCCGAGCACCACGGTGACCGAGCCGGCCGGGACGTCCAGGTCGACGCCGCGCAGCACCTCCAGTGGCCCGAAGCTCTTGTGCAGGCCGCGGACCTGCACCATCGGTGCGGCCGCCGGTTCGGTCCTGGTGAGCGTGGTCATCGACGTCCTCCGGTGGTGCGGGCGGTCGCTGCGCGGGTGGTCGGCGTGCGGGTGGTCGGCGTGCGGGCGGGCAGGCTCCGGACGAAGGCCCGGGCGCGCTGGAGCGGGGTGGGCGGCGGGGTGCGCTGCGCGCCGCGGGCGAAGTAGCGCTCGACGTAGTACTGGCCGATGGACAGCACCGTGGTCAGCAGCACGTACCAGACGGTGGCGACCATCAGCAGCGGCACCACCCGGCCGGTCCGGCCGTAGACCACCTGGGCCTGGTAGAAGAGCTCGCCGATGGCCATCACGTAGACCACCGAGGTGCCCTTGAGCAGCGAGATCACCTCGTTGGCGGCGGCCGGCAGGATGCCGCGCATCGCCTGCGGCAGCACGATCCGCCAGCTCTGGCGCCAGCGCGGGATGCCGAGCGCGGTGGCGGCCTCCCGCTGGCCGACGTCCACCGCGATGACGCCGCCGCGGATGATCTCGGCGGCGAACGCGGCCTGGTGCAGCCCGAGGCCGAGCACGGCGGCGCCGAGCGCGCTCAGCACGCCGACCGTCTCGAAGTCCCCGAAGGTCGGGCCGAACGGGATGCCGATCCCGAACCGCTTGTAGAGGTACGACAGGTTGAACCAGAACACCAGCTGGACGATCAGCGGGATCGAGCGGAACACCCACACGTACGCCCAGGCGATGGACTGGAGGATCGCGCTGCGGGACAGCCGCATCGCGGCCACCACGGCGCCCAGCAGGAAGCCCAGCCCGGTGCCGTAGACGGTGAGTTCGAGGGTGCGGCCGACCGCCTGGACGATCGTGTCGGCGGTGAAGTAGAGCCGGAAGGTCGCCCAGTCCCAGCCGGGGTTGGTGGCCAGGCCGTGGGCGAACTGGGCGAGCACGACGAGGGCGGCGACCCCGATCCCCCAGCGCCAGGGGTGCCGGGCGGGGACGGCCCGCAGAGCGGCCAGTTCGTCGAGGTCCAGGCGGGGGCCGGAGCCCGGACCGGGATCGGGTCCGGTCGCCGGTGCCCGCTCGGCCCGGACCGGGACCGGGGCCTGGGCTTGGGCTTGGGCCTGGGCTTGGGACGTCGCGGTGGTGCTGGCGGTCATCGGGAGGCTCCTTCGGCAGACCCGGGGATCACTGGTGTTCGGGCGGGCTGATCAGGGACTCCTTGATCGCCGATTCGGCGACCCCCCACTTCCTGAGGATCCGCTCGTACGTCCCGTCCTTGATCAGCTGGTTGACCGCCGCCTGGAAGGCCGGGGTGAGCTTCGAGCCCTTCTTGAACGCGAAGCCGACGTCCAGCCGATGGAACTCGCCGAGGAAGCGCGTCCCGGAGGCCTCCTGCGCGGCCTGGTAGCGCAGGCCGTTGATGGTGGACATCAGGACGTCGACCCGGCCCTGCTGGAGGCCGGTGAGCACGGCCCCCGGGTCGCTGAACGCCCTGACCTCGTACGGCTTCTTCCCGGCGTCGGCGCAGGCGGTGCGCTTCGCGTTCAGCGTGGTCTCGAAGGTGGTGCCGGCGCCGGTGCCGATGGTCAGCCCGCAGAGCTGGAGCAGGTCGGTGACCGGCTGGACGGCCTGGTTGTCCTTGCGGACCGCGAAGCCCTGGCCGTCGTCGATGTAGGTGACGAAGTCGATGGTCTTCAACCGGGCCGTGGTGACCCCGAAGTTGCCGGTGCCGACGTCGAACTTGCCGCTGTCCAGGGCGGGCAGGATGGTCTCGAAGGCGGCCTCCTGGCGCTGCACGGTCAGCCCGAGCAGCCTGGCCACCGCATCGGTGAAGTCCACGTCGATCCCGGCCGGCTTCTTGGTGGCCTGGTCGGCGTAGAAGGCGGTGGGCGGCGAGCCGAAGGACGCGCCGAAGGTCAGCGCGCCGGCCTTGCGGACCTCCTCGGGCAGCAGCGCGGCGGCGGCGTCCGACTTCGCGAGGCCCGAGACGACGTCCTGGGAGACGGCGGTGGCGGCGGGCCCGCTCGCCCCCGCCGGGCCCGCGATCTTCGGGTCCGGGCCGCACGCGGCCAGCGCCAGCACCGGCAGCAGGGCGGTGGCCGCGAGCAGGCGGCGGCGGACGGTGGTGCTTCTCACGGGGGGCCTTTCAGGGGGTCGGAGCCAGCACCGGCAGGTGCTTCTCGAACGGGAGCGGGCCGATCGTCAGGGGGTCGGCGGCGACGTCGAACAGCGGGGTGTAGCCGGACGCCAGGTAGAGGCCCCTGGCCTCGGGCTGGCGCGGACCGGTGGTGAGGTAGATCCGGGCGTAGCCGGCGGCGGCCGCCGTCCGCTCCAGCTCGGCCAGCACCCGGCGGGCCAGGCCGCGGCGACGGTGCGCGGAGTGCGTCCACATCCGCTTCAGCTCGGCGGTGCGCGCGTCGTACCGCTTGTACGCGCCGCCGGCGACGGGCTCGCCGTCCTCCAGCAGGAGCAGCAGGACGCCGTGCGGCTCGGCGAAGGCGTCCCGGGGGTAGCGGGTCATCTCCTGGCGCGCCTCGGGGCCGTAGCGGCTGACGTACTCGTGGGTGAGCTCGCGTAGCAGCGGCTCGACCAGCGGGTCGTCGATGGTGACCCGGCGGAACCCGGCCGCCGGGCCCGCCTCCCGGTCCGGAGCGCTCACGCCTGCACCGCGATCAGCTGGTGCCGGTCCCGCTCGGCGCGCTCGGCTACCGCCGCGGCCTTGGCGGCGTCGCGCTTGGCGACCTCCTCGCGGACGATCGGGATGACGTGGCGGCCGAAGTCGATCGCGTCGTCGAGCAGGTGGTAGCCGCGGGCGGAGAGGATGTCCACGCCGAGGTCGTAGTAGTCGAGCAGCGCCTCGGCGACCGTCTCCGGGGTGCCGACCAGGGCGTTGGAGTTGCCGGCCCCGCCGGTGGCCGCGGCGGTCGGGGTCCACAGCGCGCGGTCGTAGCGCTCGCCGGCCTCGGCGATCTCGATCAGCCGCTGGGAACCAGTGTTTTCGGGCGCTGCGGCGCCGAGCGGGCGGCCCCGGCGGACGAGATCCCCGGACTCCCGGCGGGCCTTGATCGCGGCCACCGTCCGGTGCGCCTTCTCCCAGGCCAGTTCCTCGGTCGGCGCGATGATCGGCCGGAACGCCACCTGGATCCGCGGCACGTCGGTGCGCCCGGCGGCCCGGGCCGCCTCCTTCACCCGCTCGATCTGCTCGGCGGTGCGGGCCAGCGGCTCGCCCCACAGGCAGTAGACGTCCGCCTCGGCGCCGCCGGCCGCGTAGGCGGCGTCCGAGGAGCCGCCGAAGGAGACCCCGGGGCGCGGCTGCTGGACGGGGAAGACGTCGGAGACGAAGTCGTTGAAGCGGTAGTGGGCGCCCTCGTGGTCGAAGGGCTCCCGGCTGGTCCACGCCTTCTTGACGATGCCGATGTACTCGCGGGTGCGCTCGTAGCGCTCGTCCTTGGACAGGAAGTCGCCCTCGCGCTGCTGCTCGTGGTCGCTGCCGCCGGTGATGAAGTGGACGGTCAGCCGCCCGTCGCTGATCTGGTCCAGGGTCGCGAAGGTCTTGGCGGCGAAGGTCGGGTAGGAGACGTTCGGCCGGTGCGCCAGCAGGATCTGCAGCCGGTCCAGGTGCGAGGCGAGGAAGGCCGCCGCGGCCGCGGGTTCCGGGGAGCCGGCGCCGTACGCGAAGAGCACCCGGTCCCAGCCGTGGTCCTCGTGGGCCCGGGCCAGCCGCAGGGTGTAGTCGCGGTCGAAGGCGGCGGTGGAGCGGGGGGTGGTCTCCGAGCCGTCGCCGGTGGCGGCGATACCGAGGAATTCGACGGGCATGGCGGAACCTTTCGGGGTGAGCGGAGTCCGGTGGACTGCGGGTGGGCAGGCCGGAGCCGGCCGGGGCGGGGCGGCCGTGAACACGGGTGCGCGGCGGCCGCGCCGACGGTGGGGTCGGCGCTCGCGCGGCGGGAGGAGGTGGGAGGCAGGCGTGGACGAGGGAGTACTGCCGGAGTTCAGTGCGCGGTCGTCGGACGGCAGCGTGCGCCTGGGACGCCGTCAGCTGCGGACGGCTGGTCCCGGCCCGCGGCGGGGCAGACCGAGGGAGGGCTCCCCGCGGGAGATCAGAGGGCCGGACGGGCGGCCCGCTGCCGGGTCAGCCGCAACACGCCGCGGACCACACCCGACCGAAGTCGATGTGGTCGCGGGTGACCAGGGGCTGCTCGGCGTACATGGCCTCAAGTTGAACAGCCCGCCAAGTGGTCCGTCAACCACCCATCATTGCCGCTCTGTTGCGATCTCCTGTCGCCCTGCGACCGGTCCGCGCCGGGCCCCGGCCAGGGCCCGGACCACCCTTGACAGCCGTCGATCGCGCATGCGTACGATCACGGCGGAGTGCAGTGCACAGCGCCGGCCGTGTTGAGGGACACGGGCCGGTGCGACGGCCGTACGTGACCACACCCGTACCTCCCGCCCGCCCGCACCTCCGCCAGGAGCCGCCGCCATGGCCAGCCCGCAGGACCTCCTCCCCGCCCGCTCCACGCCCACCCCCGCTTCCACCTCAGCCCCCGACCTCCCCGGCCCACCGCCCGACCCCGGCGCCCGGATCGTCGCCCGCCGCCGACCCGGGCAGTGGGCCTGCGCCGGGATCGCGCTGCTGCTGACCGCGATGGCCGTCAACTCCGTGGTGCGCAACAAGGCCTTCCAGTGGGACGTGGTCGCCGACTGGTTCACCGCCGGGTCGGTGCTCAACGGCCTCACCCTGACCCTCTGGCTCACCGCCGTCACCCTCGCCCTCGGCTTCGTCCTCGGCACCGGCCTCGCCGTCATGCGGATGTCCGGCAACCCGGTGCTGCGCACCCTGAGTTGGGGCTACATCTGGATCTTCCGCTCCACCCCGCCGCTGGTGCAGCTGCTGTTCTTCTTCAACATCGGCGCGCTCTACCCGACCCTCGGCCTCGGCATCCCGTTCGGCCCCGAGTTCGTCACCGTCAAGACCGTCAACCTGATCGGCCCCACCCTCACCGCCGTCATCGGCCTCACCCTGCTGGAGACCGCGTACGCCGCCGAGGTGATCCGCGGCGGCATCCTGTCCGTCGACCGCGGCCAGTTGGAGGCCGCCTCGGCGCTCGGCCTCGGTCGGTGGCGGGTGCTGCGCCGGATCGTCGTCCCGCAGGCGATGCGCTCGATCGTGCCGACCGCCGGGAACATGCTGATCAGCGCGCTCAAGGGCACCAGCATCGTCAGCGTGCTGGCCGTCTCCGACCTGCTCTACTCGGTACAGCTGGTCTACCTGCAGTCGTACCGGGTCATCCCGATGCTGGTGGTCGCCACCATCTGGTACCTGGTGGTCACCACCCTGCTGTCCGTCGGCCAGTACTACGTCGAGCGCCACTACGCCAAGGGCGCCACCCGGGACGGCCTACCGCCCACCCCGCTCCAGCGGACCCGGGCCGCCCTGCGACGGCTGCGCGAGGTGGCGGCATGAACACCCTCGTGATCGTCGGCGCGGGCCCGCGGGGCACCGGGCTGCTGGAACGGATCGCCGCCAACGCGGCCGAACTCCTGCCCGCCGAACGCCCGTTGCACGTCCACCTGGTCGACCCGCACCCGCCCGGCGCGGGCCGGATCTGGCGCCACGACCAGTCCCCGCTGCTGCGGATGAACTCGATGGCCGAGGACGTCACCATGTTCACCGACGAGCGCTCGACCATCGACGGGCCGGTCCGCCCGGGCCCCTCGCTGGCCCAATGGGCGCTCCGGCGGCGGGAGTTCGCGCCCTACCGGGAGGTCGCCGACCCGGCCGTCCGGGCCGAACTGGACACCCTCGCGCCCACCGACTTCCCCACCCGCCGGGCCCATAGCGCCTACCTGAACTGGGCGTTCCGCCGCGCCGTCGCCGACCTGCCGCCGCACGTCACGGTCACCGTGCACCGGGACACCGTCCGGCGGATCGACGGCCCGCCCGACGGCCCGCAGACCGTCCACCTCACCGGCCGGACGCTCACCGCCGACCACGTCGCCCTCACCCTCGGCCACCTCGACTCCACCCCGCACCCCCGGTACGCCGCCGACGCCGACTTCGCCGCCCGGCACGGCCGCTTCCACCTCCCGCCCGCCTACTCCGCCGACGCCGACCTGGACGGCATCGCCCCCGGCGAGCACGTCGTGCTGCGCGGCCTCGGCCTGGCCTCCGTCGACCTGGTCGCCCTGCTCACCGAAGGGCGCGGCGGCCGCTTCGAGCCCACCGGGGACGGGCTGCGCTACCGCCCGTCCGGCCGCGAACCGGTGCTGCACCTCGGCTCCCGGCGCGGCGTCCCGTACCACTCCAAGACCGACTACCGACTCCAGGGGCCGCCCGCCCCGCTCCCCCGGTACTTCGACGCAGCCGCCGTGGACGCCGTCCTCGCGACCGGCGGGCCGCTCGAACTCCGGCGCGACTTCTGGCCGTTGATGGCCAAGGAGACCGCCTTCGGGCACTACCACGAGCTGTTCCACGCCCACCCCGAGCGCACCGCGCTGCCCTGGCCGGAGTTCCTGGCCCGGTTCGACCGGCACGACTGGTACTCCCCCGACCTGGCCGCCCTGGTCGCCGAGGCGGTACCCGACCCGGCCGACCGGATCGACTTCGAACGACTCGACCACCCGCTGGCCGGCCTCGAACTCGGCTCCGCCGAGGAACTCCAGCAGCACCTGCGCGCCTACGTCACCGCCGACGCCGACCGCCGCGCCGACCCCGCGCACAGCGCCGACCTCGGCGCCTTCCTCGCCCTGCTCTCGCTGTTCGGCCAGCTCCCGCGCATCCTCGCGACCGGCCGGCTCACCGCCCGCTCGGTCGCCGAAGAGGTGGACGGGTGGTTCTTCGGCTACTTCAGCTACCTCGCCTCCGGCCCGCCCGGCTTCCGGCTGCGCCAGCTGCTCGCCCTGTCCGAGGCCGGGATCGTGCACTTCCTGGGCGCGGGCGTCCGGGTCGAACGGGACGAGGCCACCGGCACCTGGCGGGCCGGCGGCGACACCGTGCCGGGCCACCGCATCACCGCCACCGCCCTGGTCGAGGCGTACCTGCCCAAGCACCAGCTGACCCGCACCCTCGACCCGGTGCTGCGCGAACTGCACCGCGCCGGGCGGCTCGTGGAGGAGGTGGTCGCCGACGAGGAGTACACCCACCGCTCCGGCCTGGTCACCATCGCCTCCGGCGACAGCCGACTGCTCGACCCGGCCCTGGGCGGCGCCCCGCACCCGCGGCGCACCGCACTCGGCCCGCACACCAGCCTGCGCGCCGCCGCCGCCTTCGCCCGGCCCCGCACCGACTCCCCGGGATTCCGGCAGAACGACGCCGCCGCCCGCGCGCTGCTGCGGGCACTGGCCGCGCTCCCGGCCGCCGCCCCGGCGCCCGTCGTCGATCCCCCGCCCGCCCGCCGCCGCCAAGGCACCCGCCTCGCCGCGCGGTCGGCGGTCGCCGCCCCTGCTCCGCCGTGCGGTCAGCGCACCCCGCCACCGCCGCGCCCGCCCTCCGGCCGGACGAGGGGGGCCTGACGGCGGGCCCCGGGAGCGGCCCGGTCGCAGGTTCGGGGCCCGAAGACCCGTTCGACCCCCCTCCCCCCGTCCGTACCCGGATGGAAGGATGGGCCCTCAGCCCCCGCGCCGAAGCGGCGGGCCCGGCGGACCCGGTGTCACCCCGGTGTCACGGCCGCCGGACGAGCAGAGCCGAGGAGAAGCGGTCATGGCCAAGCAGGCCCCGCAGAGCGACCCGGCGCAGGACGCCCCCGAGGTGTCCGCGCCCCAGCACGCGGCGGCCGGGCTGCCCGCGGTCGGCCACAGCCTGCGGATGGCCGCCGAGCAGATGGGCCCCCTGCGCACCCTCGCCACGCTGCGCAAGGTCAACCAGCCGGACGGCTTCGACTGCCCCGGCTGCGCCTGGCCGGAACCGGGCAAGACACACACGGCGGAGTTCTGCGAGAACGGCGCCAAGGCCGTCGCCGAGGAGGCCACCGAGCGCCGGATCCGCGCCGAGTTCTTCGCCGCCCACCCGGTCGCCGAACTGGCCGAGCGCTCCGGCTACTGGCTGGGCCAGCAGGGCCGCCTCACCCAGCCGATGCTGCTCGACGAGGGCGCCACCCACTACACGCCGGTCTCCTGGGACGACGCCTTCGCGCTGATCGCCGAGGAGCTGCGCGCCCTGGACACCCCGGACGGCGCCGCCTTCTACACCTCCGGGCGGACCAGCAACGAGGCCGCCTTCGCGTACCAGCTGTTCGCCCGCCGGCTGGGCACCAACAACCTGCCGGACTGCTCCAACATGTGCCACGAGTCGTCCGGCTCGGCGCTCACCGAGACGCTCGGCGTCGGCAAGGGCAGCGTCAGCCTCAAGGACCTCTACCAAGCCGACCTGATCATCGTGGCCGGCCAGAACCCGGGCACCAACCACCCCCGGATGCTCTCCGCGCTGGAGCGCGCCAAGCGGGCCGGCGCCACCATCGTGAGCGTGAACCCGCTGCCGGAGGCCGGCCTGGAGCGCTTCAAGAACCCGCAGCACGCGCGCGGCCTGGTCGGCCACGGCACCAAGCTGACCGACCTGTTCCTGCAGATCCGCCTCGGCGGGGACCTGGCGCTGTTCCGCGCGCTCAACCGGATGATCCTGGAGCAGGACGGCGTCGACCGCGCCTTCGTCACCGAACACTGCCACGGCTTCGAGGAGTTCGAGGCGCAGGCGGGCGCGACCGACCGCGCCGAGGTGCTCGCCGCGACCGGCCTGCCGTGGGAGCAGATCGAGGAGCTCGGCCGGCTGGTGCTGGGCTCCCGGAAGATCATCGTCTGCTGGGCGATGGGCCTCACCCAGCACAAGCACGCCGTCCCGACCATCCGCGAGGTGGTCAACTTCCTGCTGCTGCGCGGCAACGTCGGCCGCCCGGGCGCCGGGGTCTGCCCGGTGCGCGGGCACAGCAACGTCCAGGGCGACCGGACGATGGGCATCTTCGAGCGGCCCTCGACGGCCTTCCTGGACGCGCTCGGCAAGGAGTTCGGCTTCGAGCCGCCGCGCGCGCACGGCCTCGACTCGGTGGACACCATCCGGGCGATGCGCGACGGCCGGGTCGGGGTGTTCTTCGCGATGGGCGGCAACTTCGTCGCGGCCACCCCGGACACCGACGTCACCGAGGCGGCGATGCGCCGCTGCCGGCTGACCGTGCACGTCTCCACCAAGCTCAACCGCTCGCACGTGGTCACCGGCGCCCGCGCACTGATCCTGCCCACCCTGGGCCGCACCGACCGGGACGTCAGCGGCGCCGGCGCCCAGTTCGTCAGCGTCGAGGACTCGATGGGCCAGGTGCACTCCTCGCGCGGCGGCCTGCGCCCGCCCGCCCCGGGCCTGCTCTCCGAGACCGCGATCGTCTGCCGGCTGGCCCGCAGCGTCCTCGGCCCCGGGGACACCGTGCCGTGGGAGGACTTCGCCGCCGACTACGACACCCTGCGGGACCGGATCGCCCGGGTCGTCCCCGGCTTCGAGGACTACAACGAGAAGGTCCGCCGCCCCGGCGGCTTCACCCTGCCGCACGGCCCGCGCGACTCCCGGACCTTCCCCACCGCGACCGGGAAGGCCAACTTCACCGTCAACCCGCTCACCGCCCCCGAGGTCCCGCCGGGCCGCCTGCTGTTGCAGACGCTGCGCTCGCACGACCAGTACAACACCACCATCTACGGCCTGGACGACCGCTACCGGGGCATCAAGGGCGGCCGCCGGGTGGTCCTGGTCAACCCGGCCGACGCCGCCGAACTGGGCCTGGCCGAGGGCGCCTTCGTCGACCTGGTGAGCGAGTGGCGGGACGGCGTCGAGCGGCGCGCCCCGCACTTCCGGGTGGTCCACTACCCGGTGGCCCGCGGCGGCGCGGCGGCCTACTACCCGGAGACCAACGTGCTCGTCCCGCTGGACTCCACCGCCGACATCAGCAACACGCCGACCTCCAAGGCCGTGGTCGTCCGCTTCGAGCCGGACACCGGCGCCCCGGCGTGACGCACGCGAAGGCCGCCCGGTGTCCGTGGACGCCGGGCGGCCTTCGTCATGGCTCAGGCCCTGTCCGGACCTAGGGCCTAGTTGCCGCCGAGCGGCAGTGTCGCGGTGGCGCTGCCCGGGGCTCCGGCGCTCGCCGAGCCGGTGGTGGTGGAGGCCGCGGTGCCGGTGGAACCCGGGGTGCCGGTGCCGGTCGGCGCGGGCGTCGCCGGGCCCGTGCCGGTCGGCGCGGGCGTCGCCGGGCCCGTGCCGGTCGGCGTCGGGGTGCCCGTCCCGGTCGGGGTGGGCGTGCCCGTCCCGGTCGGGGTCGGGGTCGGCGTGGACGTGCCGGGGGCGGTGGTGCCGGTGCCGGACGGCGTCCCCGGGTCGGCGGGCGTTCCGGTCCCGGTGCCGGACGGCGTGCCGGTGCCGGTGCCGGTGCCGGTGTCCGCGGGCGTGCCCGGGGTGGTGGACGGCGTGCCCGGGGTGGCCGGCGGGTTGGCGGGCGTGCCGGGGGCCGGGGCGGTCGGGACCTGGTTGGCCGGGCTGGGCGCGATCGGGGTGACGGTGTCCCAGCCGGCGGGCAGGTCCGGCACCTTCCAGCTGCCGCCGGCCTCGTCCGCCGCGCCGGACGGGTCGGGCCGCACCGCCCCGAGGATCGGCATCGAGCCGATCGGCGACACCTTGATGACGGCGCCCGGCCGGGGTGCCTGGACGACCAGTCCGCCGCCGATGTACATCGCGACGTGCGTGGCGCCCTCGAAGTAGATGACCAGGTCGCCGGGGCGGAGCTGGTTCAGCGCGATGTGCGGGAGCTGGGCCCACTGCTCCTGGCTGGTGCGCGGGATCGGCAGCCCGGCGTGCAGCCAGGCCTGCGAGGTGAGGCCCGAGCAGTCGTAGGAGTCCGGCCCCGCGCCGCCCCACAGGTACGGCTTGTTGAGCTGGGCGAGCGCGAAGGCGATGGCGGTGCGGCCGGCCGCCGACGGGGTGCGCTCGCCCTTGCCGAGGACGCCGGAGGCGAGGAAGAGGAGCTGGGCCTCGTCGGCCTTGGCCTTCTCCAGCTTCTCCAGTTCGGTGCGCTGGGCGCCGGTGAGCGAGGAGACCAGCTGCTCGACGGAGGCGAGGTCGGTGGCGACCTTGGCCTTGGCGGCGTCCTGCTGGGTGACCAGCGTCTGGGAGGTCTTGAGCGCGTCCTCGGTCTGCTTCGTCAGGCCTGCGAGGGCCTCGCGGTCGGTCTTCAGCCGGTCCAGGAACTCGGACTGCGAGCGGCTGGCGGCGGTGAGCAGTTCCGCGATGGTGACGGCCTCGTACGGGTCCTTGGAGAGCAGCAGTTCGGCGTAGGCGGAGGCGGCGCCGTTGCGGTACTGGGCGGCGGCGAGCTGGGAGGCGATGTCGGTGCCGGCGTCGACCTGCTTCTGCTGGCGGTCCAGCCGGCCCTGGAGGTCGGTGAGCGCGGCCTGCTGCTCGGCGACCTTGGCGACGGCGCCGTTGTACTGCTCGGTGGCGGTCTCGGCGCTCTGGTAGAGCGCGTGCAGCTGGTCGAGCAGCGGGCCGAGGGTGGCCTTGGCGGCGGCGAGCGGGTCGTCGCCCGGGCTGGCCGCGGTGATCGAGGCGCCCGGGTCGGGGGCGGCGTACGCGGCCTGCGCGGCGAGCGGGAGGGCGAGCGCGGCGGCCGCGAGGGCGGCTCCGCAGCGCAGTGCCGCCCGCAGCCAGGGCCGTACGACTGCCGTTTCAGTGCGCTGTGCAGCCCCGCCCATGGGTTGGTCCTCCCCGCCCCAGCCTGTCACCGGCGTCCCCGGATCCCGCAGATCCTCCCACGGGTTACTCACCGGAAACAGGGCGCATCCGGACTGGGAGGTTAATTCTGGGTTGATCTGTGAGACAGCTCTCAGCAAACCGGAGCGAACCGGGGCGAACTTCGCTAATGTCCAGCTCAGCGCGACCGCCGACACCCTTCCGAAAGCTCCCGGACACCGCTGGGACACCAGCGGAACCACGATTCCCGGCTCAGTTCACCTTCCGTTTACCAAACAGACCTACGGTCGCGACGACACCAACGTCCGTGCGACAACTACGACGATTGTTTGGGTATGGAACACATCTCGTTCCTGGTAGCCGTTGTGATCATCACGGCGCTCGCCTTCGACTTCACCAACGGGTTCCACGACACCGCCAATGCGATGGCCACCTCCATCGCGACGGGAGCCCTCCGGCCGAAGGTCGCGGTCACCATCGCGGCCGTCCTCAACTTCGCGGGCGCGTTCCTGTCCGTGAAGGTCGCCACCACCATCTCCGGCGGCATCGTCAACGAGAAGAGCGGCATCCACCCCGAGATCATCTTCGCCGCGCTGGCGGGCGCGATCCTCTGGAACCTGCTGACCTGGCTGCGCGGCCTGCCGTCCAGTTCCTCGCACGCGCTGTACGGCGGCCTGATCGGCGCCACCGTCGTCGGTGTCGGCATGAACGGCGTCAACTTCGACACCGTCCTCTCCAAGATCCTGATCCCGGCGATCGCCTCCCCGCTGGTCGCCGGCCTGGCCTCCTGGGGCGCCACCAAGCTGGCCTACGCGATCACCCGCAAGGGCAACGAGACCACCGCCACCAAGGGCTTCAAGACCGGCCAGATCTTCTCGTCCTCGCTGATCTCGCTCGCGCACGGCACCAACGACGCCCAGAAGACGATGGGCATCATCACCCTGACCCTGGTGTCGGTCGGCGCCCTGCCGCACGGCGCGCTGCCGCCCACCTGGGTGATCATCTCCGCGGGCGCCGCGATCGCGCTCGGCACCTACATGGGCGGCTGGCGGATCATCCGCTCGATGGGCAAGGGCCTCGCCGACATCAAGGCGCCGCAGGGCTTCGCCTCCGAGTCGGCCGCCGCGACCGTCATCCTGACCTCCTCGCACATGGGCTTCGGCCTCTCCACCACCCAGGTCTGCTCCGGCGGCATCATGGGCGCCGGCCTCGGCGGCCCGAAGGCCGAGCTGCGCTGGAGCCTGGTGCGCCGCATGGTCTACACCTGGGCGCTGACCCTGCCGGCCGCCGCGCTGGTCTCGGGCGGCGCCGCGCTGCTGGTCCGCCAGGGCACCTGGGGCATCGTCCTGGTGGGCGCCGTGCTGGTGGCCGGCTCCGGCGCGATGTGGCTGATCTCCCGCCGCCAGCCGATCAGCGCGGACAACGTCAACGACGTCAACGACGTCACCCCGGTGGAGGTCCCCGCCACCGCCGCCCCCGCGAACGCCCCCACCCCCGCCTCGACCACGGTCGCGGCCTGAGCGCCGCAGGCTGAGGAGCACCCGCCATGCACATCAAGTGGAACGCCCTGGCCCAGACCGCCGGTGCCAGCTTCGGCATCACCGTCGCCGTGGTCTCCGTCTTCGCCCTCGGCATCCTGGCCCTGTCCCGCCGCGAGGCCGCGCTGAGCGCCCGCGAGGGCGAGGCCGCCCAGGAGCCGGGCGGCGGCCGGCTGGCCCTGGCCGGCGCCTACGCCTGCTTCGGCCTCTGCGCCGCGGCCGTCGTCTACGGCCTGGTCCTGATCGCCGCGCCGTAGCGCGTGGTCCTGATCGCCGCGCCGTAGCGCGTGGCCGACGGTTCCCGCCGTCCGCGCGCGGGACGAACCGAACGGGCCGGGGAGTGTGATCCACGCTCCCCGGCCCGTTCGCGCATCCCCGCCCGGAGTCAGCCCTGCTGGCTGGTCTTCAGCGCGGTCTCCCGGATGAACAGCACCGTGACGAAGGCCAGCGCCGCGAACGGCGCGGCCCACAGGAAGACGGTGCCGACGCCGTGCCCGAACGCGTCCGTCACCAGCGGGACGATCGGGGCGGGCAGCTTGTGCAGGTCCGGGATGCCCCCGCCGCCGGCCGCGCTCGCGGCCGGGATGTGCGCGGCGGCCAGGTTCTCCGCGAGGTAGTGGGTCACCTTGCTGTTCATCAGCGCGCCGAGCGCGGAGACGCCCATCGCGCCGCCCATGGTGCGGAAGAACGTCACCACGGAGCTGGCCGCGCCGAGCTCGTGGCGCGGCACCGTGTTCTGCACCGCGAGCACCAGGTTCTGGCTGGTCAGGCCGAGGCCGATGCCGGTGATCGCCATGTAGACGCAGAGCAGCTTGTAGTCGGTGTCGGCGCGGGCGGTGGCGAGCAGGCCGAAGCCGATCGCGAGCAGCGCCGTGCCGGCGACCAGGTAGGCCTTCCACTTGCCGTACTTGGTGATCAGCCGGCCGGCGACGGTGGAGGCGAGCGCCAGGCCGAGGATCATCGGCAGGGTCATCAGGCCGGCCATGGTCGGGGACTTGGCGCGGGCCAGCTGGAAGTACTGGCTGAGGAAGGTGGTCGCGCCGTACATCCCGACGCCGACCAGCACGCTGGCCACCGCGGCCAGGGTGACGGTGCGGTACTTGAAGAGGTCCGGCGGGATGATCGGCTCGGCGGCGCGGCGCTCGATCACCACGGCGAGGGCGCCCAGCAGCAGGCCGCCGCCGACCATCGCGGCGGTCTGCCAGGACAGCCAGTCGTAGTTCGTGCCGGCCAGCGTGATCCAGATCATCAGCAGGCTGACGGCGCCGGTGATGACCAGCGCGCCCAGGTAGTCGATCTTCGCCTTGCGCTTGACCACCGGCAGCTTGAGGGTGCGCTGCACCACCAGGATCGCGGCCAGCGCGAACGGGATGCCGACGTAGAAGCACCAGCGCCAGCCCAGCCACGAGGTGTCCACGATGACGCCGCCGATCAGCGGTCCGCCGATGGTGGCCAGCGCGAAGACCGCGCCGAAGTAGCCGCTGTAACGGCCGCGCTCGCGCGGCGGGACCATCGCGGCCAGGCAGATCTGGCCCAGCGCGACCACACCGCCGGCACCGATGCCCTGGAGGGCGCGGCAGGCGATCAGCTCGGCGGTGTTCTGGGAGAGGCCGGCCAGGGCGGAGGTGGCGATGTAGATCAGCAGGGCTATCTGGAGCAGCAGCTTCTTGCTGACGAGGTCGGAGAGCTTGCCCCAGATCGGGGTGGAGGCGGTCAGGGTCAGCAGGGCCGCGGTGATCACCCAGGTGTAGGCGGACTGGCCGCCGTGCAGGTCGGTGAGGATGTGCGGCAGGGCGTTGGAGACGACGGTCGACGAGAGCACGGCTACGAAGAGGCCGAGCAGCAGGCCGGACAGCGCCTCCATCACCTGCCGGTGGGTCATCGGTTGATCGTCGACGGCGGCTCCGACGGTCGCCTCGGCTGTGACGGTCATCTGGGTCCTTCGGCGGGAGGAGTGAGCGGGGGGCGGGGGGTGCGCAGGCAGGGAAAATTGTTGCCTTACGCAACCATAGGCCCGATGGTTGACTAAGGCAACTTTCTTCAAGCCCAAGTAAAGGCCGCGCCCCCAGGCCTGGATCCAGCCACCGTGGCCCCGACCCCGCCCCGGGGCCCGGCCCCCGGTCACTCCGCCGGCGGCTCCCCGATCACGTCGTTGAAGCGGTGCAGCAGCACCGCGAAGCGGTCCACGTCCTCCGGCGACCAGCTGCCCAGCAGCTCCCGCACCCGCCGCATCCGGACGTCCCGGGCCGCCAGGTAGCGCCGCCGCCCATCCTCGGTCAGCGAGACCAGCGCGGCCCGGCGGTCCAGCGGATCCGTCTCCCGGGCCACCAGGCCCAGCTCCTCCAGCGCCCGGATCTGCCGGCTCACCGTGGCCTTGCCGACCGCGAAGTGCACGCCGACGTCCGTCACCCGCACCCGCCCGGCCTGCTCGATGTAGCCGAGCATGCTGTACGCCATCCCCTCCAGCTCGGGGTGCACCCGGCGTGAGAGCTCCGCCACTCGGGCCCGGCCCCGCCGGAACATCAGCGCGACCTCGCGCTCCACCGCCAGCAGGGATTCCTCGTCACTCACCGCGCCAGTATCCCGCAGCCGCACTGGCTGGAAGGCGGCGCGTGGGGTGCGACAAGCTAACTAGTTCATGGTATGAAGTATCCGTTTTCCCCCAATACACAAGGAGATGTGGATGGCCGCCCCGGGGCAGGGTTTCGTCGCTGAACTGAAGGGCGCGGTCACACCGCGTGCGGCACTGCTCGTGATCGGCGTGCTGCTGCTGCAGCTCGGCTTCATCACCTCGTACGTCGGGGCGCTGCACCACCCGGCCCCGCACGAGCTGTCGATCGCGGTGGTCGCCCCGCCGCAGGTCGCCCCCAAGCTGGTCCAGGCGCTGGAATCCGTGCCGGACGACGCCGTCAAGGCCGTCACCGCCCCGGATGCCGAGACGGCCACCCAGCAGATCAAGGACCAGAAGATCTACGCCGCGCTGGTCGTGAACCCGACCGGCACCGAGGACACCCTGCTGGTCGGCGGCGCCCGCGGCACCTCCGCCGCCAAGGCCGCCGAGTCCATCACCACCGCGCTGGACAAGGCCCAGGGCCGCACCGTCAAGGTCGAGGACGTCGTGCCGCTCGCCAAGGGCGACACCAACGGCCTCTCCGCGTTCTACCTGGTCATCGGCTGGTGCGTCGGCGGCTACCTGGTCGCCTCGATCCTCGGCATCAGCGCCGGCTCCAAGCCCGCCAACGTCCACCGCCTGCTGATCCGCCTCGGCGTGCTCGCGCTGTACTCGGTCGGCGCCGGCCTCGGCGGCACGATCATCGCCGGACCGGTGCTGGACGCGCTGCCCGGCTCGATCCTGGCCCTGACCGGCATCGGCGCCCTGGTGGTGTTCACGGTCGGCGCGTTCACCATGGCGCTGCAATGCCTGTTCGACGTCATCGGCATCGGCGTCGCGGTGCTGATCTTCGTGGTGCTGGGCAACCCGAGCGCCGGCGGCGTCTACCCGGCACCGATGATGCCGCCGTTCTGGCGGGCCATCGGCTCGCTGATCCCGAACGGCGCCGGGACCAGTGCCACCAAGTCGATCGCCTACTTCGGCTCCACCAACCTGGGCATGCCGATCGTGGTCCTGGTGGTCTGGGCGCTGATCGGCATCGGCGTCGCCTACCTGGCCGTGCTGCGTGGCCCGCGCTCCGGCGGCCGCGAGATCGTCGCCGCCGAGGCGTCCTCCGAGGCCTGATCCCCCGCGTTCCTGCGCCCGAGCCCCCGGCCGCCCGGCCGGGGGCTCGGGTGCGTCCCGGGCCGGGAGGTCAGCCGCCGGCGAGCCGGCCCGGGTCCGCGACGACGGCCCGCACCACGCCCACCGCGGCGCCCAGCAGCGGCCCGCGCCGGCCCAGCCGGGACACCGTCAGCCGCTCGTCCGACCAGGGCCGCACCGTCACCCGGGCGGCCAGCTCGGCCCGCATCGCCGGCAGCAGCCAGGGCGCCAGCCGGGCGTAGCCGCCGCCCAGCACCACCTCGGCCGGGTCCAGCAGGTTGACCGCCCCGGCGGCCGCGATGCCCAGCGCCGAACCGGCCCCGGCCAGCACCGCGAGGGCCGGCTCGTCCCCGGCCCCGGCCCGCCCGGCGAGCAGCGTCACCCAGTCGCCCCGCGCGCCCGCCGGCCCGGCCGCCCGCAGCACGGCCGCCTCCCCCGCGTACTGCTCCAGGCAGCCGTGCGCGCCGCAGGCGCAGCGGTGGCCGTCCGGGTGGACCGGTACGTGGCCGAACTCGCCCGCGTAGCCGCGCGCCCCGCGCAGCAGCCGCCCGCCGACCACGATCGCCGCGCCGACGCCGGCCTCGGCCGACACGTACAGGAAGTCCTCCGGCCCGCCGCCCAGCCACCGTTCGGCCAGCCCGCCCAGGTTGGCCTCGTTGTCCGCCTCGACCGGCAGCTCGGCCAGTTCGGCCGCGCCGGCCGCGCGCAGCGCCGGGCGCAGTTCGGCCGCCAGCGGGACGTCCCGCCAGCCCAGGTTGGCGGCCCGCTGGAGCACCCCACCGGAGGTGCCGACCAGCCCGGGGACGGCCAGGGTCAGCCCGGCCGGGCGCAGGCCCGCCTCGGCGACGGCCGCGTGCAGCAGTTCGGCGAGGTCGGCCATGACAGCGGCGGGCCGGCGACCCCGGTTGCGGACCTCGCGGCGGCGCCAGGTCCGGACCTCGCCGCTCAGGTCGACCACGCAGGCGCCGAGGTGCTCCACGCCGATCTCGGCGCCGAGGCCGCCGGGCCCGAGCGGGTTGAGCCCGAGCGCGGTGCCGGGGCGGCCGACCTTGCCGCTGGGCGCGGCCGGGCCCTCCTCGACGACCAGGCCGCCGGCGATCAGCTGTTCGGCGAGCGAGGAGACGGCGGCCCTGGTCAGCCCGGTCTCGGCGGCCACCTCGGCCCGGGAGCGCGGGGCGCGCGCGATCACCCCGAGCACCAGGGCCAGGTTGGCCCGGCGCATCCCCTGCTGGCTGGCGGGCCCGCTCCGAACCGCGTCCGGTTCCCCGCGCATAACCCTCACCTCACGGCCTTATGGGGCATCCCGTGGCATCTCGGGTGCAGCGTAACCGGGTTCGTACCTCGGGTGCGCCCGTTCGGCGGGCCGGGTGAAGACCCACCGCTGCATCGCCCAGAAGCGGAACAGCATCGCGGCGAAGGTACCGACGACCATCCCGCTGAGGAAGTCCGCGGTCTCCTGGACGAGCGGGCCGACGTACGGCTCGCGCAGGTCCAGGGCGTAGCGGGAGAGTGCCAGCGGCAGGTCGTTGACGGCGATCGCCATGGCGCTGACCAGGAAGAACAGCAGTGCCTCGCGCGGGTGCCCGGCCGTCCGGAAGGCCCAGCGACGGTTGAGCACGTAGGAGACGACGGTCGAGATCACGGTCGCGACCGTCAGCGCGACCACCGGCTTGTGCTCCAGCACGGTGAACTTCAGCTCGAAGTCGGTCACCGTGGTGAGCACGAAGCAGGCGCCGCCGACCAGCAGGAACTTCACCAGCCTGCGGTGCCGCACCAGGAACGGACGCAGCCGGGCCGGCACCCGGGCCAGGGCGCGCTGCGTGGGGGACGGCATCTCCGCAGTGTGGCACGCGCAGACGCCGTCCTCCCGTCGATCCTCCCGCCGACCCGGCGCGGCCGGGTCAGGCCGCCGCGGCCAGGACCTTGGCCGGCTCCAGGGCCAGCTCCAGCACCTCCCGCACGTCCGCCACCGGGTGCACGGTGAGCCGCTCCAGCACCTCGGCCGGGACGTCGTCCAGGTCGGCCTCGTTGCGCTTGGGGATGATCACCGTGGTGACGCCGGCCCGGTCGGCGGCGAGCAGCTTCTGCTTCACCCCGCCGATCGGCAGCACCCGCCCGGTCAGCGACACCTCGCCGGTCATCGCCAGGTCGGTGCGGACCTTGCGGCCGGACAGCAGCGAGGCGAGCGCCGTGGTCATGGTGATGCCGGCGCTCGGCCCGTCCTTGGGGACGGCCCCGGCGGGGACGTGCAGGTGCACGCCGCGGTCGCGCAGCGAGGTGACCGGCAGCTCCAGTTCGGCGCCGCGCGAGCGCAGGTAGGAGAGCGCGATGTGCGCGGACTCCTTCATCACGTCGCCCAGCTGCCCGGTGAGGGTGAGCCCGGTGCCGCCGGTCTCGGCGTCGGCGAGCGAGGCCTCGATGTAGAGGACGTCGCCGCCGGCGCCGGTCACGGCGAGGCCGGTGGCCACGCCGGGGACGGCGGTGCGCCGCTCGGCCGGCGCCTGGGCGGCCTCCGGCACGTGGTGGGGCCGGCCGATCAGGGCGCGCAGCTCGTCCGGGCCGATCGCGGCGGGCAGTTCGCGCTCGCCGAGCTCGGCCTGGGCGGCGATCCTGCGCAGCACCCGGGCGATCGAGCGCTCCAGGTTCCGCACGCCGGCCTCCCGGGTGTACTCCCCGGCCAGTCGGCGCAGCGCCGCCTCGTCGACGCTGACCTGCTCGCCGCCCAGTCCGGCCTTCTCGCGCTGGCGCGGGAGCAGGTGGTCGCGGGCGATGACGACCTTCTCGTCCTCGGTGTAGCCGTCGAGGCGGACGAGCTCCATCCGGTCGAGCAGCGCCTCGGGGATGGCCTCCAGCACGTTGGCGGTGGCGAGGAAGACGACGTCCGAGAGGTCGAGCTCGACCTCCAGGTAGTGGTCCCGGAAGGTGTGGTTCTGCGCCGGGTCCAGCACCTCCAGGAGGGCGGCGGCCGGGTCGCCCCGGTAGTCGGAGCCGACCTTGTCGATCTCGTCGAGCAGGACGACCGGGTTCATCGAGCCGGCCTCCTTGATCGCCCGCACGAGCCGGCCGGGCTGCGCGCCGACGTAGGTGCGCCGGTGGCCGCGGATCTCGGCCTCGTCCCGGACGCCGCCGAGCGCGACCCGGACGAAGGTGCGGCCCATGGCGCGGGCCACGCTCTCGCCGAGCGAGGTCTTGCCGACGCCGGGCGGGCCGACGAGTGCCAGCACCGCGCCTCCGCGCCGGCCGCCGACCAGTCCGAGCCCCTGGTCGGCCCGGCGCTTGCGCACGGCGAGGTACTCGACGATGCGGTCCTTCACGTCGGCGAGGCCGGCGTGGTCGGCGTCCAGCACGGCGCGGGCGCCGGCGATGTCGTACGCGTCCTCGGTGCGCTCGTTCCAGGGCAGCTCCAGGACGGTGTCCAGCCAGGTGCGGATCCAGGGGCCCTCGGGGGACTGCTCGGAGGCCCGCTCCAGCTTGTCGACCTCCTTGAGGGCCGCGTCGCGGACCTTCTCGGGCAGGTCGGCGGCCTCGACCCGGGCGCGGTAGTCGCCCTCCTCGTCGGCCGGGTCGCCGTTGAGCTCGGCCAGTTCCTTGCGGACGGCCTCCAGCTGGCGGCGGAGCAGGAACTCCTTCTGCTGCTTGGCGACGCCCTCCTCGACGTCCTTGCGGATGGTGTCGTTGACCTCCTCCTCGGCGAGGTGGTCGCGCAGCAGGGTCAGCGCGTACTCCAGGCGGGCGACCTGGTCGGCCTCCAGCAGCACCTTGAGCTTCTGCTCGGCGGTGGCGAAGGGCGCGTAGCCGATGTTGTCGGCGAGCTCGCCGACGCCCTCGATCTGGGCCACCCGGTCGACGATCTGCCAGGCGCCGCGCCTGCGCAGCCACTGGGTGGACAGCGCCTTGTACTCCTTGACCAGCTCGGCGGCCCGGCCGGCCGCCGGGGTGTCCACCGAGGACTCCCGGAAGGGCGTGGTCTCCACCCAGAGGGCGGCGCCGGGGCCGGTGGTGCCGGCCCCGATGCGGACCCGGCGCACGGCGCGCACCAGCGCGGCCGGCTCCCCGTCGGCCAGCCGGCCGACCTGCTCGACGGTGGCCAGGGTGCCGACCGCCGCGTACGAGCCGTCCACCCGCGGGACCAGCAGGACCTGCGGCTTGCCGGTGCCGGTGGCCGCCGCGCGGGCGGCCTCGACCGCGGCGCGCACCTCGGTGTCCTTGAGGTCCAGCGGGACGACCATGCCCGGCAGGACGACCTCGTCGTCGAGCGGCAGCACGGGCAGGGTGAGCGGTGTGGACGTCGATGCCATGATCTCTCCCCAGTCAGTGAAGTTGAGTCGACCTGACTAAGGCCTGGCGTGCGCCGGATGTTCCCGGGGCGGTGTTCGCCGTGAGCGAACAGGAGGAGGGTGCGGAGCGAACGGGGGGAGGGCGCGGGAAGCGCCGTCAAAAGCACGCGGGAACGGCACCCGGAAGGGTCAGCGCACGTCCAGGACCGGAGCGCCGCCCGGCGCGGGCGAGGAGCCCGCGGCCGGCGCCTCGACCCGGCGCATCCGCGGCTTCGGCCGCGGTCGGCGGGCCTGGACCCGGCGCAGCCAGCGCCACAGCGCCACCCCGGTGAGCACCGCGGCGGGGTGCCCCACGGCGGTGACCAGGTCCCGCTCGGTGAGGATCTGCTCGGCGATCAGCAGCCCGGCGCCGCCGAGCGCGACCAGCCGCCCGCGCCACGGCAGCAGCCCGGCCACCGCACCCAGGCAGGTGAGCACGCCGTAGCTGACGCCGATGTCCAGGTAGTCCAGCGCCGCGGTCTCCATCCGCCCGGTCTCCACCGCGGTGATCACCACGCCCTGGGACAGCAGCGTGGCCGTGACGTGCCCGATCGCGAAGACCGCCGCCGCCCGGGCGGGACCGATCCGGCGCTCCAGCGGCGCGAGGGTGACGGCGAATCCCCACAGGTAGGGCATCCACACCTCGCCGGCCACCCAGAAACCGCTGAGCAGCAGCGCGCGCAGGGGGTGCTGCAGGAGGTTGTGGCCGTCGGAACTGGAGGCCTCCTGCAGCCGCTGCACGAGTTCCGGATCGGCGAGTTTGGCAAAGGTCGTGGTGGCGCCCACCACGGCGAGATAGCCGAGGGTGAAGGGGTTTCGCCGGGGTGTCGGCACCCGCGCCAGCAGCCACTCGACGACGCCGGTGCGCAGACCGTGCCGGAGCATGCCGTACGGCGGGCCGGCGGGCGACGCCCCGACCCGTCCGGCACCTCGCCGCAGTCCAGCCATGCCGCCCTCCGCTCCACGCCGGCAGCCACCGGCCCCTCACCAGGTGCCCAACGTACCGGCGCGCGCCGCGGATCCCGCCCTGCGGGGCGTTGTCGTGGCCACGTTACGTCGAGGTTCTGAGAGGCATCTGAGAAAAGCCGGTGAAGACCGTCAGGAAACCGGTCGACCGGATTCCTGATATTGGTCCAGACCTTCTTCCGGCGGGCGCACCGGCAGGGGCTCTGACCGGCGACTTGGCGTCAACTCGACTGCATACGTACCGTTACGCAGAGAAAAATCGCCGGGTAAGGTATCGGCCCGTGCCCACTCGTGCAGTGGGCTCCGAGGGCGGCCCGACAGCCGGCCCACGGGCCGGAAACGTCCGGTCCACCTGCCGGGAGGCATCCGCTGTCCGTACGCTGCGAAGTGCGCGGGAGAAGTGGGCGGGCGACAATCCGCCCGCCGACCCGCACGCACGACGGGACGGCGGACCCGGCACAGTCCACGACGGAACAAGACTACGAGCGGAGCCCGCCATCCCCACAGGTGGCCGGCCCGCAGCCCTGGGGGCGGTGGCGTGACCGTGACAGAACTTCAGCAGGACAACAACCACAGCGGCGGCACGGTGAGCAGCCAACGCAGAGTGCTGGTGGTGGAGGACGAGCCGACGATCGCGGAGTCGATCGCGGCCCGGCTGGGCGCGGAGGGCTTCAAGGTCGCCGTGGCCCACGACGGGCCGGGCGCGGTCGACGGCTTCCACACCTGGCAGCCGGACCTGGTGGTCCTCGACATCATGCTGCCCGGCTTCGACGGCCTTGAGGTGTGCCGCCGGATCCAGGCGCAGCGCCCGGTGCCGGTGCTGATGCTGACCGCGCGCGACGACGAGACGGACCTGCTGGTCGGCCTCGGCGTGGGCGCCGACGACTACATGACCAAACCGTTCTCGATGCGCGAACTGGCCGCCCGGGTCAACGTGCTGCTGCGCCGCGTCGAGCGCGCCCAGCAGGCGGCCCGCACGCCCGCGCTCGGCTCGCTGCGCTTCGGCGAGCTGGAGATCGACCACGTGCAGCGCCGGGTCCGGCTCGCCTCGGGCGACGTCCACCTGACGCCCACCGAGTTCGACCTGCTCGCCTGCCTGGCCGCGCAGCCGCGCGCCGTGCTGACCCGCGAGCAGCTGCTGGCCGAGGTCTGGGACTGGACGGACGCGTCCGGCACCCGCACCGTGGACAGCCACGTCAAGGCGCTGCGCCGCAAGATCGGCGCGAGCTGGATCCGTACCGTCCACGGCGTCGGGTACGCGCTGGAGGCCCCGCTCTCCTAGCGGCGAGCCTCGGGCGACGGGCCTCCGGGGGGCCCGTGTCCCGAACTGCCGCGCACCACGCGGGGGACGTACGCGGGGATCACAGGGGACCAATGACCTTTCCACAGCAACGCAACGGGGACACCGGCGGCACGCGGTCGCAGACGCTGGCCGCCCGCGCCGCCCGCCGGGTCTGGGCCGACATCCGGCCGCTCGACCCGGTCCGCTCGATCAAGGGCAAGCTCGCCCTGCTGGTGATCGTCTCCGTCTTCCTGGCCACCGGCATGGTGGTCGTGGCGATCCGGTCCGAGACCCAGATCCGGATCATCATGGTCTTCTCCATGATCGCCTCGCTGCTCTTCATGCAGTTCCTCGCGCACGGGCTGACCGCCCCCCTGCGCGAGATGACGGCCGCCGCCCGCGCGATGGCCTCCGGCGACTACAGCCGCCGGGTCGAGGTGAACTCGCGCGACGAGATCGGCGAGCTGGCGACCACCTTCAACCAGATGGCCGCCGACCTGGGGGCCGCCGACCGGCACCGCCGCGAGCTGGTCGCCAACGTCTCGCACGAGCTGCGCACGCCCATCGCCGCACTGCGCGCCGTGCTGGAGAACGTGGTGGACGGCGTCGTCCAGCCCAATCCGGCGACCCTGGGGGCCGCCCTGGAGCAGACCGAGCGGCTCGGCCGCCTGGTCACCCACCTGCTGGACCTCTCCAAGATCGACGACGGCGTGGTCGACCTGGACGCCCGCCCCTTCGAGGTGCGCGAGTTCCTGGACGGCGTGCTGCGCGGGGTCACCGTGGACGGCGCGACGGCCGGCGGGGCGTTCTCCCGGCGCGGCGACGTCCGGCTGGCGCTGGAGGTCAGCCCGACCGGCCTGACCGGCGTGGCGGACCCGGAACGGCTCCACCAGGTGGTCGCCAACCTGGTCGACAACGCCTGCAAACACTCCCCGCCCGGCGGCACCGTGACGGTGCGCGCGCGGCCCGACGGCGGGCCCGGCGGCCTGCTGCTGGAGGTCGAGGACGAGGGTCCGGGCATCCCGCCGGCCGACCGCGGCCGGGTGTTCGAGCGGTTCAGCCGCAGCGGCACCGCGACCGCCCAGGGGCCCGGCTCGGACGGCGGCACCGGCCTCGGCCTGGCCATCGCCCGCTGGGCGGTGGACCTGCACGGCGGTCGGATCGCGGTCGCCGAGTCGCCGCGCGGCTGCCGGATCGAGGTCCGGCTGCCGGGGCAGCGCTGAGGGTCGGATGTGTCACAGAAGCGACACAGACGTACACGAAGATCATTGGATGATCTACGTGCGCCTTTGTCCGGTTTTGCCCGGATATGCCCCATGGGTGGGCGCGATCGCTTCCCCTCAGATACGGCTTTCTAACGCACATTTTCAGCCAAACTGCAGGTCAGGACTGTGATCTGGGCGACGCCTGGGGCCCGGGGACTGCGCGATCACTGGTCAGGGGCGTAGCCTTAATCCCCGCTGTCCAAACATCCCAAAAGGAAGCGGAAGAGGGCGGTTGCCGCCGTGTCGCCACAGTCCCCTGAAACCCCCAATAGCTCGGCTAGCTCCACTGGCTTCGGTCCCAATGAGTGGCTCGTCGATGAGATCTACCAGCAGTACCTCCAGGACCCGAACTCGGTCGACCGAGCCTGGTGGGACTTTTTCGCCGACTACAAGCCCGGTACCGAGGTGACCCCAGTGACCCAGGCCGCGACCCAGGCCGGCCCCACGCCGACCCCTGCCGCTGCCCCCGCGCCCGCTGCTGCTGCTCCGGCCGCGACCGCCCCCGCCGCACCGGCCGCCCCGGCCGCTCCGGCGCCGGCCCCCGCGCCGCTCGCCGCAGCTCCCGTCGCGCCCCCGGCTCCGGCCCCGGCCCCCAAGGCCGCCGCCCCGGCCCCTGCGGCCGCTCCGGCCGCCGCCGCGGCGGACGCGCCCGCCGGCCCCGAGCTGATCCAGCTGCGCGGCCCGGCCAAGGCCGTCGCCACCAACATGGACGCCTCGCTGGAGGTGCCGACCGCGACCTCGGTCCGCGCGGTGCCCGCGAAGCTGTTGATCGACAACCGCATCGTCATCAACAACCACCTGCAGCGCGCCCGCGGCGGCAAGGTCTCCTTCACCCACCTGATCGGCTACGCCCTGGTCCAGGCCATCAAGGCCGCCCCGGGCATGAACTACAGCTACAAGGTGGAGAACGGCAAGGCCTTCCTGGTCAAGCCCGAGCACGTCAACCTCGGCCTGGCCATCGACCTGGTCAAGCCGAACGGCGACCGCCAGCTCGTCGTCGCGGCCATCAAGAAGGCCGAGACCCTCGACTTCTTCGGCTTCTGGCAGGCCTACGAGGACATCGTCCGCCGGGCCCGCGCCAACAAGCTGACCATGGACGACTTCACCGGCGTCACGGTCTCGCTGACCAACCCCGGCGGCATCGGCACCGTGCACTCCGTGCCGCGCCTGATGCAGAACCAGGGCACCATCGTCGGCGTCGGCGCCATGGAGTACCCGGCCGAGTTCCAGGGCTCCGCCCCGGAGACCCTGTCCCGGCTGGGCGTCTCCAAGATCATGACGCTGACCTCGACCTACGACCACCGCGTCATCCAGGGCGCGGCGTCCGGCGAGTTCCTGCGCGAGATCCACCGCCTCCTCCTCGGGGAGAAGGGCTTCTACGACGAGATCTTCGAGTCGCTGCGGATCCCGTACGAGCCGGTCCGCTGGGCCACCGACGTCGCCACCACCCACGACGACGAGGTCAACAAGACCGCCCGCGTCATGGAGCTGATCCACGCGTACCGTGTGCGCGGCCACCTGATGGCCGACACGGACCCGCTGGAGTACAAGCAGCGCAAGCACCCCGACCTGGACGTCACCACCCACGGCCTCACCCTGTGGGACCTGGAGCGCGAGTTCGCGGTCGGCGGCTTCGGCGGCCAGAAGATGATGAAGCTCCGCGACATCCTCGGCCTGCTGCGCAACACGTACTGCCGCACCGTCGGCGTCGAGTACATGCACATCCAGGACCCGAAGCAGCGCAAGTGGCTGCAGGAGCGCCTGGAGAAGCCGTACTCCAAGCCCGAGCGCGAGGAGCAGCTGCGCATCCTGCGCCGGCTGAACTCGGCCGAGGCCTTCGAGACCTTCCTGCAGACCAAGTACGTCGGGCAGAAGCGCTTCTCGCTGGAGGGCGGCGAGTCGCTCATCCCGCTGCTGGACGCCACCATCGACGCCGCCGCCGAGCACCGCCTCGACGAGGCCGTCATCGGCATGGCCCACCGCGGCCGCCTGAACGTGCTGGCCAACATCGTCGGCAAGCCGTACGGCAAGATCTTCGGCGAGTTCGAGGGCAACCTCGACCCGAAGTCGATGCACGGCTCCGGCGACGTGAAGTACCACCTCGGCTCCGAGGGCACCTTCACCGGCCTGGACGGCGAGACCATCAAGGTCTCGCTCGCCGCGAACCCCTCCCACCTGGAGACGGTCGACCCGGTCGTCGAGGGCATCGCCCGCGCCAAGCAGGACATCCTGGACCAGGGCGGCACCACCTTCCCGGTGCTGCCGATCCAGATCCACGGCGACGCGGCCTTCGCCGGCCAGGGCGTCGTCGCGGAGACCCTGAACATGTCGCAGCTGCGCGGCTACCGCACCGGCGGCACGATCCACCTGGTGGTCAACAACCAGGTCGGCTTCACCGCCGCCCCGGCGTCCTCGCGCTCCTCGATGTACTGCACCGACGTGGCCCGGATGATCGAGGCCCCGATCTTCCACGTCAACGGCGACGACCCGGAGGCCGTGGTCCGCGTCGCGCGGCTCGCCTTCGAGTTCCGCCAGGCGTTCCACAAGGACGTCGTGATCGACCTCATCTGCTACCGCCGCCGCGGTCACAACGAGGCCGACAACCCGTCGTTCACCCAGCCGCTGATGTACGACCTGATCGACAAGAAGCGCTCGGTGCGCAAGCTGTACACCGAGGGCCTGATCGGTCGCGGCGACATCACCATGGAAGAGGCGGAGCAGGCGCTCCAGGACTTCCAGGGCCAGCTGGAGAAGGTCTTCGCCGAGGTCCGCGACGCCGCCCAGACCCCCGCCCCGGCCATCGCCGGCAAGCCGGTCGCCGACTTCCCGGTCAACATCCAGACCGGCATCTCCCAGGAGATGGTCAAGCGGATCGCCGCCTCGCAGGTCAACCTGCCGGACTGGCTGACCGTCCACCCGCGCCTGCTGCCGCAGCTCCAGCGCCGCGCCGCCTCCGTCGAGGACAACACCATCGACTGGGCGACGGGCGAGACCCTCGCCATCGGCTCGCTGCTCATGGAGGGCCACCCGGTCCGCCTGGCCGGCCAGGACAGCCGCCGCGGCACCTTCGGCCAGCGGCACGCCGTCCTGATCGACCGCAACACCGGCGAGGACTACACCCCGCTGCAGTACCTCACCGAGGACCAGGCCCGCTACACCGTCTACGACAGCCTGCTGTCGGAGTACGCGGCGATGGGCTTCGAGTACGGCTACTCGCTGACCCGCCCGAACTCGCTGGTCATGTGGGAGGCGCAGTTCGGCGACTTCGTCAACGGCGCGCAGACCGTGGTGGACGAGTACATCGCCTCCGCCGAGCAGAAGTGGGGCCAGCACTCGGGCGTCACCCTGCTGCTGCCGCACGGCTACGAGGGCCAGGGCCCGGACCACTCGTCCGCCCGCCCGGAGCGCTTCCTGCAGCTGTGCGCGCAGAACAACATGACGGTCGCCATGCCGACCCTGCCGTCGAACTACTTCCACCTGCTGCGCTGGCAGGCGCACAACCCGCACCACAAGCCGCTGGTCGTCTTCACCCCGAAGTCGATGCTGCGTCTCAAGGCCGCGGCGAGTGCGACCGAGGAGTTCCTGTCCGGCTCCTTCCGCCCGGTCATCGGCGACAACACCGTCGACCCGGCGCAGGTGCGCAAGGTCGTCATCACCGCCGGCAAGTTCTACTACGACCTGGCGGCGGCCCGCACCGAGCGCGGCGTCACCGACACCGCGATCGTCCGGGTCGAGCGGCTCTACCCGCTGCCGGTGGCCGAGCTCCAGGAGGAGCTCGCCCGCTACGGCGACGACGTCCAGTTCGTCTGGGCGCAGGAGGAGCCGGACAACCAGGGCGCCTGGCCGTTCATCGCGATGAACCTGGTCGACCACCTCCAGGTCGTCGTCGGCCGCAGCGCCAACGGCTCGCGGCTGCGCCGCGTCGCCCGCACGACGGCCTCGTCCCCGGCGGTCGGCTCGGCCAAGCGGCACGCCGCCGAGCAGCAGGCGCTGATCGAAGAGGTCTACTCGCTCTGAGGCCCTGAGGCCCCGAAGCGCTGGAGCACCGAAGCCCGCGGCCCCCGTCCTCCCCTGGGAGACGGGGGC
>NZ_JBHWIO010000073.1:24010-46602 GCF_042732075.1 Kitasatospora sp. NPDC059812 | reverse complement strand
GACCGGAAACCACCGTCCTTGCCTTGGGGTCTTCGGAATCCGCCCGGGCGACTTCCTCACGGGCCGGGCGATCCTGATGGCGCGCTGTCCCTCCACTCATCCTCTGGACTGCACTGTCACTTTCGTACTGCTGGTACTGCACCTGCTGAACTGCGTCTTCCCGTCGGTGGCCGTGGCGGCCCACCTGTTCCCGCAGCCAGCCCCGTCGCCCGTCGTGCACCTGCGTCGGCTCGGAACCCCACTGCCGGACTTCTCGGCACGCGCGCCCGCAGCCTGGGCGCCTTTACCGAGGTCCTGCCTTCTCGTGACTGCCGGTACTGCACACTGAACCGCGCACTAATGGATACCGCTGGTGGCGGCCCCTGATACCTGCGGGCCGCCCGGTCCGGCAGCCAGTCCCGTCGCCGTCCTGCACCTGCCTGGCTTCGGAACTCCGCTGCCGGACCGAACCGCGAACTCTGTCCAACAACCCGGGCCAGTTCGTGTCTGCCGGTATCGCCGACTGTTGTCTACGAGAGAAACGCTAGACCAGCCCACGGGCAATGTCTACTCCGGCGCGCATAGATTTTGCGTTCGCCGCGAGTGAGGTACTCTGCCGGGGGGGGGGGGGGGGGGGGCCCCCCCCCCCGCCCCCCCCCCCCCCCCCCCCCGCCGACGAACAAGCAGTACCGCGCAGGAGGCGGGAGTGGAGGACCTGGTGCCCGGAGCAGCGGAGACCGCCCGGCCCGGGCAGGCTGCCCTCGTCGAGGCGATCACCGAGGCCGTGCACGACGGCGACGACCGAACCATCCGCCGGTTGCTGGCCCGCTTCGCCGAACTGGCCACCCTCGCCGACCTGTACTCCCTGCGCGACGCCCTCGACACCGCCCGCCCAGCTGGCGCCCACGGGCAGAGGTGACTCTTGCCGGGCCGCGCTCGCGGACCTGCCTGACCAGATGCCCAGATCGGTCCTGCGCCTGGCGTCGTGGTGCGCAGCGCGCTCGCCCTGCTTGGCCGGGGCGAGGGAGCTGATGCCCGGCCAGGAGGTGAACTCCAGCATGGTTCCGGTTCCAGCCGGTGCTCGGCAGGGCTGGGCCGGTCACACCCGGCCGAGGTGGATGTCGCGGGTGCACCGGCGTGGCGCCGGACTCGAACCGGTACCCGGCGGTGGCGGTCCTGCGTCGTCGTCCTGCGCTCCGGTGGCCGCCGCCGGCCGGATTGACGGCCCGGCGCCGACTGCCCTGCCACGCTGGGTGGCGGGCGGCCGGCGCCGGTAGTGCCGCCCCGGGTCAAGCCGCGATCGTGAGGTCGGCGCGGCCGAACAGCAGCGCGTAGCCGCGGGGCAGGTCGGTGAGGATGCGGTCGGTGAGGGGGTCGCCGGCGAGGTCGGTGAGGGCCGCCAGGACGGAGGAGACGTCCCAGCGGGCGGCGGTGAGGCTGGTGTTCAGGGCGCGGGCGACGGCTTCGACGAAGGCGGGGGCGGCGACCGGCCGGGGCAGCGGGATCTGCGAGGCGAAGACGGTGCGGGCACGCTCGGGCAGGGCTGCGGCGAGGTCGCAGCGTTCCTCCCCGGTGAGTTGGCTGCCGAGGGCGGCCAGGACGACGGTGAGGACGCGTTCGGCCTCCTCGTCGCAGGTGTAGCGGCCCAGGGTGCGGACCTGCTGGAGCAGGAGGCGGTACCGGGTCATGGCGGTGGCCTTCCAGGGAAACGGGGCCGGCCGGACGGGTGCGGCGGCGCGGACGGTGTTCAGGGGCGGTGGCCGGGCCGGGGCCGGCCGAACAGGAGGTCGTAGCCGGGCGGCAGCTGGAGCAGGACGCGCTCGGTGAGGTCGTCGCCGACGGCGTCGGCCACGGTGCTGAGGACCGCGCCGATGTCCCACAGGGCGGTGGTCTCGGTGGCACCCTCGATCCAGGCCGCGGTCGCGCGCGTGAACCGCTCGGGGTTGAGCGGCTCGGCGGCCTGCAGCGGGTTGAGCAGGATCAGGGCGAGGGTCTCGGGCAGGCGGGCGGCCAGTTCGGCGCGCACGTTGCCGACCAGGTGGGCGCCGAGCAGGGCCAGTACGACGCGCGCCGCCCGCTCGGCCTCCCGGGATGTGTCGTACTCACCGCGTTCCCGGACGTCTTCCAGGAACGCCTCCCATCGAAGAGCCACGGTTCCTCTCCCTCCGTTCCGGGGCTCGGCGTGAACGCCGTCGACGCCCGGTCAGGGCTCGACGACCAGGCGCCGGTGCGCACCGGTGAGCTTGCCCAGCCGGCCCACGCGGCGGCCGGCCCCTCGCAGGACCAGGTGGCTGCCGCACCGGTCGGCCTGGTTGCGGGCCCGGACCGGAGCGCCCAGGCCCGCGCAGTCCATGAACGTCACCTCCGACAGATCGAGCACCACCTCCCGATGTGCCCCGAGCGCGGCGGTCACAGCACGGCGCAGCGCGGGGGCGGTGTCGAGGGCTATCTCGCCGCACGCCCGCAGCGCGAAGGGTTCGTGCCCCTGGTCGTCGCGCATGGTGGTCTCCCGCCGCCGGCCCGGCCCACACGGCGTGGTGCGCCGGGGCGGCCGGGCCGGACGGTGGAGCCGGCCGGGGGCCGTCCCGCAGGGCCCGGGGGTTGGCGGTGCGGGACGGCGGTCCGGGGAGGGGTCAGGCCTGGATCTGCTTGCGGCTGCCGCTGTGGCTGATCTCGACCTTGCGGGGCTTGGCCTTCTCCGCGATCGGGATCTTCAGGGTCAGCACGCCGGCGTCGTAGTCGGCGCTGATCCCGGCGGGGTCGAGGGTGTCGGACAGCATGACCTGGCGGGAGAACACGCCGAGCGGGCGCTCGGACAGCTCCCACTTCACGTCGTCACCCTGGTGACGGGGGCGGCGTTCAGCCTTGACCGTCAGCATGTTCCGCTCGACGTCGACCTCGATCGCGTCCGGGGCCACCCCCGGCAGATCGAAACAGATCACGTACTCGTCGCCCACACGGCAGGCGTCCAGCGGCATCGGGGCCGGCCGCGACCACATCCCGTTCGTGCCCAGGAACTGCTGAGTCAGCCGGTCCAGCTCGCGGAACGGGTCAGTGCGCATCAGCATCGCGAAACACCTCCACTGATCGAATGGGAGCCAGTGCGCTTCACCTGAATCTGTTCTAGCATGTCATCCATCCAATGACAAACAGCAAAGTCGCTGAAGGAGTGACAGCCATGGGAAAGCGGCCCGACGTACCCGCCACCGGCGGCGGCCCACCCACGGGACCGGCGTCCTTCCTCGCCGCCGCCGCCGCGCTCGCCGCCATCGACGACGCTGTCCGCACCGCCCGGAACACCCGCCCGACCACCCGGCCCGGCACCGGTGCACCGGACGAGGGCCCCGAGCCGGCCCTGGCCGCCCTGGTACTGCTGCGCGAACTGCGCACCGAGCTCGCCGGCTGGGAGGCGGGCCTGGTGGAGAGCGCCCGTGACGGCGGCGCCACCTGGGCCGACCTCGCCCACCCCATGGGCGTCGCCAGCCGTCAGGCCGCCGAGAACCGCTACCTGCGCCTGCGCCCCGCCGGCAGCAGACCCGAAGAGGCCGCGACCGGAGCGGAGCGCGTCAAAGCCGTCCGCGACCGCCGGGCCGCGGACCGCGCCGTCACCGCCTGGGCCCGCGACAACGCAGCCGACCTGCGCGTCCTCGCCGCCCAGATCAGCGCCGCACCCGGCCTGCCACCCCGGGCCCGCCCCGCGCTGACCGCGCTCACCACCGCCCTCGGCGCCCCCGACCCCGCCGACCTGATAACGCCCCTCGCCGACATGCGCCCCCACCTCGCCGCCACCCACCCGGACCTCACCGCCCGCCTCGACGACCTCACCCACCGCACCGAACGCCTCCGCCATGACAGCGACCAACGACGCACCTGACCCCCTCACCACCGCTGAAGACCGCTGGCAGCAGATCGAGGACCGGCTCGCCGCCATCGAACGCCGCATCCGCGAGCACAGCAGCGCCGCCATCGCCACCGTCGACACCTGCCTGGCCAGAATCGACGCCCTCCACCACGACCTGGCCCACGGGTCCTGGCCCCCGCATGCCTTCCCCACGCCGGCAGGGCCTCCGACCATCCCACCGGAGCAACCAGCGCGAGCCCCCACGCAGAACCCCTCCGACCCCGTTGGCCACCGGCACGCACCTACCGTCCCGAACGCACCGCGACACGCCTCGGAGGCCGCCAGGCAGCAGTCCGGGTACCCGTAGACAGGGAGAACTACCGCCCCCGAGACCCCCTGGCGATACGCCGCGATCTGACGCCACGGCCGAGCGGAGGCGCCGACTTCGCCCATGTCCTACCTGGTTGGACACCCCCACCCCCGCCCCTGACGTCGGCGAGGCGGCCGGGCTGAGGCGGAGTACTCTGCGTGCGTGTTCCACACTGTCGCCGCGTGGGACACGGGCAGGTCACGCGGCAATCGCCAGCTAACGAATCGACGGAGACCTCAGCGACGACGCCGAAGACCGGGACGACGAAGAGGCCGAGCAGCACAAGAACCAACAGCCCCGAACGCGGCCGAGCCCGGCCTGCAGCTCATCTCCCCTTGTCGCTGGCCAAGGGAGACCCGCAGGTCAATAACATTCTCCGGGCTCAGCGGTCGCACGGTGGTCGCCGTAGAGGAGCAGGATGGGAGGCAGATCCCGCGCGCCGCTCGACCTTCCGAGGCGATCACCATGCGCTGCTCACCGAACCCGGGAAACGACCGAGGACGCGTCTACCGGCGCTGCGGCTGCCGCGACGACCACCGTCGACAGCTCGGCACCATCTGCCCCCGCCTCACCGCCGACCCCCGCCACGGCACCTGGGCGTTCGCCGTCGACACCCCGCCCATCGACGGCCACCGCCGCACCGTCCGCCGCGCCGGCTTCCCCGACGAACTCCGCGCCAGCATCGCGCTGCAGCGCTTCAACGAGGGCCTGGCCCTGTGCGTCATCACCGACCCCAGGCAGCGCACCGCCGACTACCTGAGGGACTGGCTCGACGAGAAGGAGCTGCGCCTCAAGCCCACCGCCATAGCCCGCTACCGCACCTACACCGAACAGGACCTCATCCCCGCCCTCGGCACCATCCCCTGATCGACCTCACCCGCCAGCACCTGGCCGCCTTCGTCACCAACCAGCTGCGCCGGGGCCGCGGCAGGGTCACCGTCCACCGGATCATGGCCACCCTCTCCAGCGCCCTCAGCAGCGCCGTCCACGACGGCCGGCTCGCCCGCAACCCCGCCAAGCCCCCGCTGCTCCCCCGCCGCCCCGCCTCCGCCCCCAGACGCCTGTGGACCGAGGAACAGACCGCCCGCTTCCTGCGCTTCACCCACGTCACCGACCCCCTCTACGCCGACCTCGCCGAGCTCATGATCGGCTCAGGCATCCGCAAAGGCGAGGCACTCGCCCTGCGCTGGGACGACGTCCACCTCCCCGACCGTGTCTTCTTCGTCCGCGCGACGCTCTCCGCCGTCGACAACAACCAGCTTGTGCTCACCACCCGAAGACCAAGGGCAGCAGGATGTGGGTCGCCCTCTCCGACCGTGTCGCCTCGGCCCTCGACGACCGCGCCGGCACCCGCGCCTTCGGCAACATCGCCGACAGCGGCGACTACGTCTTCCACCGCCACGGCCGGCCGCTCCATCCCAAGAACGTCCTCGACCACTTCCACCTGCTGTGCGACAAAGCCGGAGTCCCCCGCATCGCCCTCCACGACCTGCGCCACCTCATGACCAGCTTCACCCTGGCCGCCGGAGTCCCCCTGCCCGTCATCTCCAAGACCCTGCGCCACCGCACCCTGTCAACCAGCGCGAACATCTACGCAGAACTCACCCGACTCGCCGCCCGCGCGGCCGTCGACGCCGCAGCCTGGACCCTCGACAACGCGGACCGCGCCGTACTCGGACGCACCGTCTGCCGCGCCCAGCGCCCATGGCGCCAGCACCCACGCCCCCACCGGCACCTGCCCGCATATCAGCAGGCACGAACAGAAGAACCCCCGGCACCATGGCCGATGTGGCCCGGTGACCACCATGCGACCACCAACTGACACGGCAACAGAAAGAGCGGGCACCCGGTTTCCCAAGTACCCGCTCTCACAACCGACTTCACAGTCGGGACGACAGGATTTGAACCTGCGACCCCTTGACCCCCAGCATCCTAGCTAGGGCGTGTTCGGTGCTGCTGTCGCCTCATTTCCCTAGCGGCGCGCGGCTTAAGGTCAGCGCTTCCAACAACGGTCCCCGTCCTGAGCCAATCGTGGGCGGGCGATCGCCGAACTCAGCTGCGGAGGCCTCGCAGCACGAACGCGACTTCGTCCCGCCATCCGAGAAGTTCGCTGACGGTCGGAGGCAGGGCGGCCTGATGGTAATGACATGCCCCGCTGAGGTTGTGCCAGACCGCCGCGAGTCGGCCGGCCAGCCGGGCATCGAGGTGGTGGGCGAGCCAGACGACTTTGGTCTCCGTCCGACAACGGGCGAGGGCTGGCCGGTGGGCACAGATGTACGAGTCGAGCCCTGCTTCCAGCGCGCGGCGGAGCAGGAACACCGCCGCACGCGGGTGCGCGGCCCCGGAGGGACCGGAGTCGAGAAGCGAGGTGGCCGCGGTGATGCGGGTCGCTGAGTTCAGTACCTCGGGTGCAGCAGTCACAGGGAGCGCAGTCCTTCCGCGGTGGTGGCCACTCGGTTGATGAATGCGACGGCGTCGGCAGTGTCAGGGACGACGGTGTGGGCGCCCCTGTTGCACAGTCCGACGATGTCGCTCGCATCGGAACCGAGACGGCGGCCGATCTCCCGGTACACGTCGGCCTTGCTCCGGCTCTCGCCGAACAGTGCCAGGGCGGCCAGGTCGGTCAGCTCACGAGCCTTGCCGATGCGCTCCTCGACGACGAGATGGCCGATGCCGGTACCGAGGAGGGTCCGGCGAGCCGATTCCTGGAGGGCGGCCTCCAGAGCGAGGCGGCACTGGCCGGGCAGGACCTCGTTGAGGACCGCGGCGGTGACCTTGTTGTCCCTGGCGACCGCACGAGCGGCGGCCAGTTCACGCTTGACCGGATCGTCGACGGAACGGACGGTCACCTTCGAACGCCGGAACCGGCCGACCTCGAGGATCGTGGCCTTGATCCGGTGGAAGCGCAGGGCGTCCGGCAGCCGGGTGTCATGGGAAAAGACCACGACCTGGTGGGTCCGGGCGATCTCTTCCAGCAGCCGGGCAAGGCCCTCGACCTTCCGAGGGTCCATGGACTGCACCGGATCGTCGATGACGATGAAGCCGAACGGGCTCTGCGGGGCCATGGCCCGGGGCAGGAACAGGGCCAGCGCGAGGGAGAACAGTTCGCCCTGGCTCACGACACCCAGCGCGGAGGCGTCGACGTCGTCCACGGTGACGTTCAGTGCCACGCCCCGGCCGCTGTACGTCTCGGAGCCCTTGAGCGTGACGTCACCGAGGGCGACGTTGCTCTCCTGGCTGAGGTACTGCCAGATGCTCTGCGCAGTTTCGGCGATGGAGCGCATACGGGCTTCGCGCAGCTCGGCCTGCACCTCCTTGAGCCATGCCCTCGCCTTCTTGACCTGGGCCAGCAGCGGCTTGGTGGCGGCTGCCGCATCGGCCAGCGCGAGCCACGATGCGAGCTGCGGGACGACGCCGCGCCACTGCTCGTCCTGCTCCGCCAGCCGATGCTTCGCTTCCTGGCGGACGTGCCGGCAGGCGTCGGCGAGTGCCGCCGCCTGCTTCTCGGCGCGAGCCGCGAGCTCGTGCGGGTCGCGAATGCCGCGGCAGGCGACCCATTCATCCCAGAGGACGTGCAGGTGATCGGGCAGGTCGGTCGCGCGGTTATGGATCAGTGCCCGCAGGTCGTCCGTGGAGTCCCGCACGGCCTGCTGCGCGCACCGGGCCTCGGCGGCCTCCTCGCGGAGCAGGTCGGCCTGGGCGGCTGCCGCGGCGGCCCACGCATCGTCGAGGCGGTCCGCACTCCGGCAGACCGGGCAGGTGTGGTCCGCCGGGTACTGGGAGCGCAGCCGCAGGGCCCGGTCGAGGAGGTCGGCGCGGGCGAGCGCGGTGCCGGCGTCACTGTGCCGGACGTCCTCGGCCGCTGCGACGGCCTCCCGCAGCCTGGCGACGGCTTCGGTCACCGCGTCGGTGTCCGGGCCGCTGAGCGCTGCCAGCCGGTGCAGCCGGGCCAGCTCCGTCGTGTCAGCGAGCGGCGCCCCCGCGATCAGGGCGCGGATGCGCTCACGGTCCGGGACGCGCTGCCTGAGCGCCGCCACCGCATCGTGGACGCGCTCGTCCGGAACGTCCGCGAGGGCCGCCACCAGGGGCGGCAGCGCGGTCTTGGCCTGCTTCTCGCTCAGCGTCAGCTGCTGTTCGCGTGCGGCGAGCCGATCGGCGGCTTCGCTGAGCGTCCCGAGGCCCAGAAGCGTGGCGAGCCGGTCGTACATCCGGCTGGGCTTGGCGCTCATCATCTGGCCGAGCTCACTGTAGGAGAGGATCGGCCGGAACGACCGCAGGTCCTCCGCCCAGCCGAGAGCTGAGAGCGGCAGCGGGGTCGGCCCGAGTCCGAGGACCGCCGACTCGGACTCGGAGAACGACGTGGTGTCGGCCCAGGTACGGGTGATCGTGAGCGGTCGGACCCGGCCGGACGCGAGGAGTTCCAGCGCGAGACGGTGCGGTCCGGAGTGGTGCAGGTTACGCCAGCCGTCCTGCTGGGCGGTCTGCACGTTCTTGCCGTCCTCGTCCTCCCAACGGCGGTTGCGCCCGGTGAGGGCGACCTCGATTCCCTCGGCGAAGCTGGACTTGCCGCTGCCGTTCCTCCCCTGTATCACCGTCAGGCCCGGGCCCGGCGGGATGTGGAGCGTGGCGGCTTCCCCGATGCCGCGGAAGCCTTCGACGGTGATCGACTTCAGGTAGGCGCCACGGACGGCGGCGGCCTCGGAGCCTTCAACGCCGTCCAGGGCTTCGCGAACCAGTGCGTCGACCTCCTCAGACAGCGGAGCGGACTCCAGCCGCTGGATGACGGCCGCGATCGGCGATGCCGGCAGTGCAGGTGCGGTGGGTGCGGGGCTGGTGCTGGTCGTCATAGCGCGCTCCTGGAGAAGAGGAGGTGGGGACGATGACACGGCTGCCGTGGCGACGACGGCAGCACGAGCTGTGCAAGCAGATCTAGGTAAGCACAACCATGAAAGCATCGTCAATCGAACGTACACCTTGACGGATGGTGTAGAGTGTTTACTGTCCACTTCCGAGAGGGGCGGGGCTCCATGCCGCAAAAGTCAGTGACGCCGCCGTCCGCACAGGTGACGGCTGCAGAGATCTCCCGTATCGCCGGGGTCACCCGCGCCACCGTCAGCAACTGGCGGCGGCGCCATGCCGACTTCCCCGCGCCCAGTGGCGGCACCGAGAGCAGCCCGCTCTACGACCTGGGCGCCGTCCAGCAGTGGCTCCGCGGACGGGGACACACCTCTGCGGCGTCACCCGAGGAGGACCTGCGAACGGCGCTGCGGCTTCTCGGGGCGGGCGTGGACGCCGCACGCTTCTTTCCGCTGCTGGCAGGCGTGGCGCGACTTCCGGAACAGGAATCGGGCCAGCTCCTCGAACTGCCCGACGACCGGCTCGCCACAGCTGCCAACGATCTCCTGGCCACCCGGACGACATCCGAGACCCAGTCCGTGAAGTACGAGACCGAAGATGCCGGTGTGATCCGCGCGCTCCTGGCATGTGTACGCGGTCCGGGTGCGCAGGCCGCACTGGACGTTCTCGCCGAACGCGACCTCGACGAGAGCGCGGCCAGCGGCACCTACCGCACTCCCCAGGGCCTTGCCGACCTCATGGCAGGACTGCTGCCCGACACCGTGACGCGTGTGCTCGACCCCGCCTGCGGCAGCGGCACCCTCCTGGCCGCCGCCCGCAGGCGCGGCGCAGGTGAGCTGTACGGACAGGACATCCGTGCGCTTCAAGCGCAGCGGGCCTCAGTGGCCCTTCAACTTGACGAGCCCGCCTCGGCTGCGGGGGCCGAGGTCGTGATTGCTGCCGGCGACAGCCTACGGGCCGACGCCTTTCCGGGCCTGACGGTCGATGCCGTGCTGTGCAACCCGCCGTTCGGCGACCGCGACTGGGGCCACGACGAACTCGCCTACGACCCCAGGTGGGCCTACGGCGTACCCTCACGCTTCGAGTCGGAGCTGGCGTGGGTCCAACACGCACTGGCACACGTCGAGCCCGGTGGGTACGTCGTCATGCTGCTGCCGCCCGCCCTCGCTTTCCGCACCTCCGCCCGCCGCATCCGCGCCGAACTCGTCCGCAGCAGGGCCGTGCGTGCCGTCGTCTCCCTGCCCGCCCGCGTCGCCTACCCGCTGCACATCGCCCTGCACATCTGGATACTGCAGCGGCCCGAGCCCGGCGCCGCCGAGCGCACCTCCGTACTCTTCATCGACGGAGACGGCGAGGGCAGTGCCGGCACTGTCACGCGGGGCGGCTCTCTCGGGAGCGCCGCCTTCGATTGGGCCGGCCTTGCGGAGCGCGTGCTGACACCGTGGAAGGCGTACCGCGACCAGCCGGACGGTTTCACCGACGAGTCGGGGCTTACGCGCGCCGTCCCGGTGGTCGACCTCCTCGACGACGTCGTCGACCTCACCCCGGGCCGGCAGGTCCGCACGGCCGCGGCCGATGTCGACCCGGCGGCGCTCGTTGGCAGGATCACCGCGCTGCATGGCCAACTGGGATCGCAACTGGACGAACTGGCCACGCTCAGCGGCGCGGCGAAATGGGAGACGGCCAGTACGCCGATGCGTGAATGGCGTACCGCAACTGTCGCCGACCTCACCCGCGGAGGCGCCCTCGCGGTTGTCCGGTCGGCGGCGCTTGGCAGCGGACGCGACTCCAAGAGCGGAGGCGTCGTCGCAGAGGGAACCGGGTACCAGCCGGTGCTGACGGCACATGATGTCTCGGCCGGCAGCGCGCCCTCGGGCGCGGCCGGGGATGCCTATCCGGACATCAGCCAAACCGTCGCGGAGGGAGACGTATTGCTGCGTGCAGTCTCCAGCCCAAGCGCTACGGGACTGATGACCAGGGTCGCGGACGAGAACGATGCCGGCGCGCTCCTCGGCTCCGCCCTGCACCTCCTGCGTCCGGACCCGGCCCGCCTCGACTCGTGGTTCCTCGCCGGATTCCTCGGCGCAGCCGACAACATCACCGCCGCCTCGACCGGCACCACCATGGTCCAGGTCAACCCGGCGCGGTTGCGCGTCCCCCTCATGCCGCTGGCGGAGCAGCGCCACTACGGCGACGCCTTCCGCCGCGCCTACCAGCTTCGCGTCGCCGCCCATCGCGCCGCGGCGTTGGCCACGGAGGCCGCGAACGCGGTTACCGCGGGCCTCACCGTAGGCGCGCTCCTGCCGCCGATGTCCGGCGACCAGCACCAATCCGGCTGAACTGCCTCGGCCGGCACGACACATCGACCAGACTGCATACGTTCCGCTGAGAGTGGCGGACGACTCGAGAGAAGACCGGGGAAACCCTTTGAACAGCAGCAAGCACACGGAGCTGGCGAACCACGCCTGGTCCGTCGCCGACCTCCTGCGCGGTGACTACAAGCAGTCCGACTACGGAAAGGTGATCCTGCCCTTCACCGTCCTGCGGCGGCTGGAGTGCGTGCTCGAGCCGACCCGTGAGAAGGTCGCGGAGCGGGCGGCCGAGCTCGCTGGCCAGGAGCTGGACGAGGACCGCTTCCTGCGCAAGGCCTCCGGCCACTCCTTCTACAACAGGAGCTCCCTCACCCTGCGGAAGATCGCCGGTGACCCGCAGAACGCCGCGAAGAATCTGCAGCTCTACGTGGCCGCGTTCTCCGACAACGCCCGCGAGGTCCTGGAGAAGTACGAGTTCAACCAGCAGATCCGCAAGCTGGACGACGCCAAGCTGCTCTACCAGGTCATCGGGCGGTTCACCGACCTCGACCTGCGCCCCGAGGTCGTGTCCAACCACAACATGGGCTACATCTTCGAGGAGCTCATCCGACGCTTCGCGGAGCAGTCGAACGAGACCGCGGGTGAGCACTTCACCCCACGCGAGGTCATCAACCTGATGGTCAACCTGTTGGTGGGGCCCGACGCGGACGCGCTGAGCCTCCCTGGAACGGTGCGCACCGTCCTGGACCCAGCCTGCGGCACCGGCGGCATGCTCAGCGCGGCCGAGGACCACATCACCGCACTCAACCCGGGCGCGAAGGTTGAGGTCTATGGCCAGGAGCTCAACCCGGAGTCCTGGGCCATCTGCCGATCCGATCTCATGATCAAGGGCCAGGACCCCGACCACATCGCCTTCGGCAACTCCTTCAGCGACGACGGCCACGCGCGCGAGAAGTTCAACTACCTGCTCGCCAACCCGCCATTCGGCGTGGAGTGGAAAAAGGTCAAGGAGGAGGTCGAGCACGAGCACGAGACCCTCGGCGAGTCCGGCCGGTTCGGCGCCGGTCTGCCGCGCATCAACGACGGTTCGCTGCTCTTCCTGCAGCACATGCTTTCGAAAATGAAGCCGGTCGACGTCAACGGGGGTGGCGGCTCGCGGGTCGCCATCGTCTTCAACGGCTCCCCGCTGTTCACGGGCGCGGCGGAGTCCGGTGAGTCCAACATCCGCCGGTGGATCCTGGAGAACGACTGGCTGGAGGCGATCGTCGCCCTGCCCGACCAGCTCTTCTACAACACCGGTATCTCTACGTATTTTTGGATCCTCACTAACCGCAAGTCCGCCGACCACAAGGGCAAGGTCGTGCTGCTGGATGCACGCGACTACTGGGTGAAGATGCGGAAGTCCCTGGGCGACAAGCGCAAGGAGCTGAGCGAGCAGCAGATCCACGAAATCACCCGGCTGTACGGGGAGGCCCTGCAGGTCGCCGCCGATTCGGAGCACCCGCTCCACAGCAAGGTCAAGGTCTTCAAGAACGAGGACTTCGGCTACCAGCGCATCACCGTCGACCGACCGCTCAAGCTGCGGTTCGAGGTCACGGAGGAGACCTTGGCGGCGCTTGCCAAGGCCAAGCCCGTCCAGAAGCTGGAGCACGCGGAGGAGTTCGTCGCAGCGGTACGGGCGCTGGACGGCCAGAGCTGGCCGACGAAGTCCGAGGCGTTCGTCGCGCTTAAGGACGCGGTCGTGGCGGCCGGACTGCTCTGGCCGAAGGGCGCACCGTTCACCAAGGCAGTGCGGGACACGATCGGTGTCCGGGGTCCGGACGGCGAGGTCCAGATGCTTAAGGGTGCACCGGAATCGGACGCCGACCTTCGCGACTACGAGAACGTGCCGCTGGACGAGGACGCCGACGAATACCTCAAACGGGAGGTATTGCCGCATGTGCCGGACGCATGGATCGACTACAGCAAGACGAAGATTGGCTACGAGATCCCGTTTACCAGGCACTTCTACGCCTACAAGGCGCCCCGGCCGCTCGCGGAAATCGATGCGGAACTGAAGTCGCTTGAGGCCGAGATTCAGATGCTGCTTGGAAAGGTGGCCAAATGAATGAAACCCGCCTTGCGCCATGGCTTTCCGCATCGCAGTGGCCGACCGCTCCCATTCGGCTTGTGGCTCGGCTTGGCTCCGGGCACACGCCGAGCCGAAACAAGGCGGAGTACTGGGAGAACTGCACGATTCCGTGGGTCACTCTTGCCGATGTATGGCAGCTGCGCAGCGGTCTGAAATCAATCATCACTGAGACTAAGGATAAGATTAGCCAGCTTGGCATGGCCAATTCTTCGGCCGTCAAGCATCCAGCGGGAACCGTTATTCTTTCACGCACCGCCTCTGTCGGCTTCTCGGCGATCATGGGCCGAGATATGGCCACGAGTCAAGATTTCGCAACTTGGACGTGTGGCCCACAGTTGGATTCTCGCTACTTGCTGCATGCGCTGCGAGGTATGGCGCCGGATCTCAAGCGCATTGCGATGGGGTCGACTCACAAGACGATCTACATGCCCGACATCGAGCAGCTAAGAGTACCGCTGCCTCCGTTGGGCGAGCAGCGCCGTATCTCCGATTTCCTCGATGCCCAAACCGCGCGCATCGATGCTCTAAGCGGTTTGCGGCAAAGTCAGATCGGACTTGTTCAGGAGCGATTGGAGTCCATCATCTATCGCGAACTGGATGAGTCCGGTGCACCGGAAGTAGAACTCCGCAGGTTGGGCGTGGCGGTGACAACCGGCCCGTTTGGCACTGTGTTCAGCGCCTCGGAGTACAAAGAGGGAGGGGTTCCGATGGTGAATCCACTCCACATCAGGGACGGGCAGATCCTTCCCGACCTTCACCACGCCGTTTCTCCGGCCACTGCTGCTCGGCTGGCGCGTCACCGGCTACGAGCCGGCGATTTGGTCGTCGGGCGCAAAGGGGACCTAGGCAGGGCTGCATTGGTCCGCGATCATCAGGACGGGTGGGTGTGCGGCAGTGATTGCATCGCAGTGCACCCTGGCGGTCGACTCCAGCCGCATTTCCTGGATTTTGTCCTGCGGTCGCAATATGTTCGCTCACAGCTTCTGGCGAAGTCTCTAGCAGCAACTATGCCCAGCTTGAATGAGCAGAATCTGCTGTCCCTCCGCATCCCACACCTAACTTTGAAGCAGCAGGGAACAATCGCTGCACGGTTGGACTGCGTACACAAGTGGGTGGTGAGCGTGACCAGTGCCATGCGTAGGCAGCTGGATCTGCTGGCCGAACACCGCCAAGCGCTCATCACTGCCGCCGTCACCGGCCAGTTCGATGTGTCCACTGCATCCGGTCGAGGAGTTACGGAGTAACCGCCATGCCCCCGATCCACACCGAGGCCGCCTTCGGCTCGGCCATTGTCGCCGCGATGACCGAGCGCGGGTGGCGTGAGGCCCAGCCGGAGGACTACCGGGCCGAGCTCGGGCTTGACACCAACGAGTTGTTCGCCTTCATCAGCAAGACCCAGGGCGATGAGTGGGAGGAACTGGTCACCACCCAGTACGCCGGCGACCAAACCGAGGCACAGCGCGGGTTCGCTAAGCGACTTGGTCAGGCGATCGCCAGTGATGGGCTGCTCAAGGTACTGCGTGACGGCGTGAAAGACCGCAGTATCCTCCTTCGGGTCGCGTACTTCCGCCCCAACCTGGTCGAAGACGACTCCGTCCTCGACAACTATCGGGACAACCACCTCACCGTCGTCCGTGAGGTGGAATACGCGACGAAGCACGCGGACCGGGGCAATCGGCTCGACCTGACCCTCTTCCTCAACGGAATCCCGGTCGCCACCGCTGAGTTGAAGAACCCGCTGACCGGTCAGGGTGTTGAGAAGGCGAAGGAGCAGTACCGCGACAAGCGCGACCCCAGCGAGCTGATCTTCACCAGCCGTGTCGTCGCGAACTTCGCCGTCGACCCCGACCTGGTCTTCGTTGCGACCCGCCTGCGCGGGCGGAATACGCACTTCCTCCCGTTCAACACCGGCTCGGAGGGCCCGGGCAAACCCGGTGGTAAGGGAAACCCCGTCCCCACCACCCCCAGCACCTATGCCACCTCTTACCTGTGGGAGCAGGTCTGGCAGCGCGACAACTGGCTCGATCTCCTCCAGCGGTTCGTCCACCTCCACAAGGAGAAGACGCCAGGCGGCGGCAGCACACAGAAACTGATCTTCCCCCGTTTCCATCAGTGGGACGTGGTGCGGAAGCTCACCGCCCATGCGGCCGTCCACGGAGCGGGGCATAACTACCTGGTCATGGCCTCCGCTGGGTCGGGCAAGTCGAACACCATCGGCTGGCTCGCCCACCGGCTGAGCGACCTGCACACGCCCACCGATCCGGCCGGTCTCGACCCAGACGCCCTGGCCGCGGGCCTGAAGCCGGGTGTGCCGGTGTTCGACAAGGTCATCGTCATCACCGACCGCCGCAACCTGGACGCCCAGCTCCGGGAGACCGTTGGCAGCTTCGAGCAGACCGCTGGCCTCGTCGTGAAGATCGACGAGAACCAGGGCGCGAAGGGCGCCCAGCTGGCACGGGCGCTCTCCCGGGAGACCGGGAAGATCGTCACGGTCACCCTCCACTCGTTCCCGGCCCTGCTCAACTTCCTCGAGCAGAACCCGACCGAGATCCAGGGCCACAACTTCGCCATCATCGTGGACGAGGCTCACTCCTCCCAGTCGGGCGACGCGGCCACCGCCGTCCGGGCCGCTCTCCGTGACCTGGGCCTCGACGCGGACTCCGACGACGCGGGAGCCATCGAGGCCGCAAGCAACGAGGCCCCCGCCACCCTGCAGGAGCGCCTCAAGCACAAGGCCTCGCAGCGTTCCCGCGCCGCGAACCTCTCCTACTTTGCGTTCACGGCCACGCCCAAGGCGAAGACCCTTGAGCTGTTCGGCACGCTCCAGGACGTCGACGGCGAGGCCAAGTACCGCCCCTTCCACACCTACTCGATGCGGCAGGCGATCGAGGAGGGCTTCATCTTCGACCCGCTGCGCAACTACGTCACCTACGACACCTACTGGAAGTTGGTCAATAAGAACCCGGAGGAGAAGGAGGTCGACCCGAAGAAGGCCAACCCCTTGCTCGCCCGGTTCGCATTGACGCACGACTACACCGTGGCGCAGCACGCCCAGGTGATCGTGGAGCACTTCCTCGCGCACACCCGGGGGCGGCTCGGGGGTCGTGCCAAGGCGATGGTGGTGACGGCGTCGCGCCAGTCCGCCGTGCAGACGTCCCGTGCGATCAAGAGCTACCTCAAGGACCTCGGCTACGACACCAAGTACCCGGACCTCGGTGTGCTGGTGGCGTTCTCCGGTTCGCTCACCTTCGAAGGCGAGGAGACGACCGAACCCAAGGAGAACGACGGGCTGTCCGAGGGCGCGCTGCCCAAGGCGTTCGCCTACACCCGTGCCGATGACAAGGCCGTCCGAGCCGGCGGCCCGGGCAAGCCCGAGTACCGGATCCTGGTCGTGGCGGAGAAGTACCAGACCGGCTTCGACCAGCCACTGCTGACGACGATGTACGTCAACAAGACGCTCACCGGCATCTCCGCCGTGCAGACGCTGTCGCGACTGAACCGCACCGCCGAGCGCAAGGCACAGGCGGACCTCGCGGTCATCGACTTCGTCAATGAGGCCGAGGACATCAAGGCCGCCTTCAGCCCGTACTTCCTGGAGGCCCGGACGTTCCCATCCGACCCGAACCTGCTCTACGAAGCACAGAGCCGGGTCATGTCCGCACCGATCCTCACCGTGCGGGAGATGGACGAGTTCGCCGAGGCGTACTTCGCCGCACAGGAGAAGGCGGGCGGGTCCACCGTGAAGTGGGAGAAGCTGCACGCGGAGCTGTACCGGCTGCTCGCCCCGCCAGTGGCACTCTTCGAGAAGCTGCTGAACAGCGAGGACGAGGACGACCAGAAGACGGCCGAGGACTTCCGCGCGAACCTGCAGGACTACGTGCGCAAGTACGGCTTCCTGGCGCAGATCGTCCCGTACACCGACCCTGATCTGGAGCGGCTCCACCTGTACGGGCGGTACCTGCTCAACCGGTTGCCGCGGCGGGCTGACGGCGGTGTCGACATAGGGGAGGTCGACCTCAGCCATCTGCGGGTGGAGAAGACCGGCGAGTACGACATGGGTCTGACCGCCGAGGAGCCAGCCCTGATCCGGAACGTTGGGGAGGGCGTGGGCGGGACGAAGGAGCAGGAGAAGTCCCTGCTGTCCGAGCTCATCGCGAAGTTCAACGACAAGTTCGGAACGGACTTCACCGAGCAGGACCTGCTGCCCGCGTTCAACGCGACCCTCGCCGAGACCGAGGTCCGCCAGGCGGCCGTCGTGAACGACGAGGACAACTTCGGCAAGGTCTTCGACCGGGTGTTCGCCGACAAGGTCGAGGACTACGTCGGCATCGTCACCGACCTCGGCAAGCGGTACTTCGCTCCGGACCGCGGCTTCCAGTCCAGCCTCAACCGAAGCGCCCGCCGTGCTGCCTGGCGCATGATCAGGCGCGAGGAGGGTGTGGACGACGCGGCCTGACGCCGGTGGTCCACGACCCGGGACGGTGGGCGGCCCGTTCGCGCACCGCCTACTGTCCCGGGTAGCCGGACGAAAGCCTGGACTGGTGATCGTCGCACCCGTCACACTGGGGACCGCACAGCCGCGCAACACCACAAGCATCGGACCAAGCACGCAGAAACGGGGGCAGCCGCGTGCCGGCGACCGCGATCTCCAACCGCTACGAACTCCTGGAAGAGCTCAGTCACGGCGGCATGGGAGACGTGTGGCGCGGCTACGACGCCGTACTCGACCGGCCGGTGGCGGTGAAGCTGATCCGGCAGGCGGCGGTCACCTCGTTGCAGTCGGCCGAGGAACTCGCCCGGCGCTTCCGCCGGGAGGCGCGCATCACCGCACGCATCCAGCACCCCGGCGTGCCCCAGGTCTTCGACGCGGTCCTGGACGACAGCTTCGAGCGGCTGTTCCTGGTGATGGAACTCGTCGACGGCGTGCCGCTCTCCGCCTACCTCCAGCCCGACCACCCGCTGCCCGTCAGCTGGGCCGCAGCCGTCGCCGCCCAGGTCGCCACCGTGCTCTCTCACGCCCATGACGTGCCGGTGATCCACCGTGATCTCAAACCGAGCAACATCCTCGTCGCCCGTGACGGCACGGTGAAGGTCCTCGACTTCGGCATCGCGGCGATCCTGCGGACGGACGTCACCAAGCTCACCGCGACCGGCAGCCCCATCGGCACCCATCAGTATATGTCGCCGGAACAGGTCCGCAGTGGCCGGATCACCCCGCAGACGGACCTGTATGCCCTCGGCTGCGTGCTGCACGAACTCCTTGCCGGTCGCCCGGTCTTCGAGGGCAACGAGTACGCGCTGATGCACCAACACCTCACCGCCACGCCGGCCCCTCTGCGGCAGCTCCGCGCCGACGTGCCCGAGCCGTTGGAGACGCTCGTCCTGCACCTGCTGCGCAAGGCGGCGGAGAGCCGCCCGGCCGACACCCAGGAGGTCTACGAGCGTCTCCTGCCCTTCCTCCCAGCGGCTGGCTCCGTGCCCACGCAGGCCGAGGCCGGCCCCCTCGGTACCCCGGACCCGACCCGTCTCTTCCGCCACCCCTACGCGCCCCGCTCCCGGGCGCCGAAGCCGCCCGCGGTTGTCCGTACCCCCACTACGGTCGAGCTCCAGCCGCTGCCCGTCCTGGAGCAGGTGCGTGCCGCCATCAGGGAGGCCTACGCCCAGGCGGATCTCCTCCTGGACGACGAGCGGTTCACCCAGGCCGTCGAGGTGATCGGAGCTGTCGTCGAAACGGCCGCCAGCGCGCTCGGCACTGACAGCAAAGAGGTCCTTGGCCTGCGCAAGCAGCGCGCCGCCATCCGCTTCCTCGGCGGCGACTACCGGGCCGCGCTGCCCGAGTTCGAGGCCCTGGCCGCCGCCTTCGGCCGGACCGCCGGGACCGCCAGCACGCCCGCCCGCGAGTGCCGGGCCCAGGCAGCCCGTTGCCGTGCCGAACTCGGCCAGGTCACCGAGGCTCTCCACGAACTCCAGGACGTGCTGGCCACCGTCCGCGCGCTCGACGGCGACGTGAGCGAAGAAGCCATCGACCTTCGCCACGGCATCGCCGTCCTCCTCCTCGCTCAGGGCAAGGTCACCGAGGCCCTGCAACTCCTGAAGCCCCTCCAGGAAGACCTGGTCATGGTCTATGGCCCTGATGACGAGCTGGCCTTGGAGGTCGCGGAAACGCTCGCCCGCATCCGGCTGGACCTGAACGGCGGCGCCCCTGAATGACCGCAGCACATTCGGTAATCGGCCGTCGTCCGCAGCCCTCGCCCACAGGCCAGTCTCCCCGACGCTTCGCCAGCTCTGTTCCTGCCGATAGCTTCATCCGCACCGGTGGGAGCTGCTGTTCAACGCTGGCTGGCGTCGGCCGTGTCACCCGAATCAACGCTCTGGCTGGCATTCACTGGACGGACCTCATGCATAGGGATCGCGAAGGGGCCGCGGTTCCCGTACGCCTCGAACGATAGCTTCGGGGAGGTCTGGGCCGGCGGTGTAGTAGCGGCCCTGGGCCTCGCCCTTGGCGGCGAGCCAGCCCTCGCGGACGAGTTCGCGGATGTCGCGTTGGGCCTGCTGCTCGCTCAGCTCGGCGTCGGCCTGGTAAGTGGCGCGGCGTAGGCGGTTGCCCATGGCCGTGGGGTAGAGGGCGTATAGCATGCGGTCGGGCCAGCCGCGCTGCTCGACGGCGTCGTCGAGGGCGGTCCAGACCTCGCGGGTGGTGTTCACCTGGCGCTCGACGCTCTGAGCCTGCTGGTGGTGGGCGCGCAGGCAGAACCGCACCCAGGGCAGAGTGTCGCGGTCGGGAGTCCAGACGGGGCCGCCAACGTCGGCGAGGATGTCGTAGTAGCGGTAGGTGTTGCGGGCCCGGCCGAGCCATTCCTCGATGCTGGAGAACTCCGGCGCCATGATCCCTTCGCGGGCCAGGACCAGGGTGTGCAGGGCGCGGGACATCCGCCCGTTGCCGTCCGACCAAGGGTGGATGGCCACCAGGTTCAGGTGCGCCATCGAGGCCCGCACCAGTCCCGGAGCGTTCAGATCGCCCTCGTTCAGCCACTCGACCAGTTCGCCAGTCAGTTCTGCCAGCTGCTGGGCATCAGGGGCGGTGTAGGCGGCGATGGTCGGGTCTTCGGCGGAGGTGACGTACACCGGCCCGGTGCGCCACCAGCCGGGCCGTTTGATCAGGTGGTGGCCTTGCATCATGAAGTGCAGCGAGTTGAGCAGGCCCTTGCTGTAGGCGAAGTCGTCGCCCGCTTCAGCGAGGCGCTGGATGTAGGTCATCGCCTGCCGATAGCCCTCGATCTCGGCCGTGACGGTGTCGTTCGCATCGATCGGCGCTTCGCCGACCATGATGTCCTCGACGTCCGACACGCTCGCGGCGTAGCCCTCGATCGTGTTCGATCCGGCGATTGCCCGCGCCGTGAGGTTACGCCGCAGCTGCCCCTCCCAGCGACGTGAAGTGCGCAGATGGAGACGCAGCCGGTTGCGCATCTCGTCAATCTCCGCGAGGACGGACTGGTCGATGTCCTGCAGCAATGGCACAGCGTAGAGCATGAAGCAATGACACCATGACGGCATCAAACAAGCAAGCGGAACCGGCGCAACCATGGTGTATGAGTACTTCAATGCGTCCCCGGGAATCAGTCGCCCCGGATCCGTTCAGCGAGATCACCACCGCCGACCTTCCGGCTCCGCCGAGCGCCCTGCGCTCGCAATACCGCACTTCACCGCTTACCAGCCCCCGCCCGCTGGCCTCCCAGGCCACCCCGGCCCAGACGCAGGCCTGGGCCAGCTTCCTGGCAGGGGCCGTCCACAATGGGCTCGACCCGACACTGATCACCCAATGGTTGACCATCCTGGCCGACGCCACCGGCAGCCCCGTCCTCCCGTCCCTGGCCTCCATGCCATTGGGCGACTACGTCAACCTCCGCCTCTCGGCCATCCTGACCGGCCTGGAAACCACCACGTACGTCCCCTACCTCGCCGGCTGGCACCTGCGGATCGAGCCCGAGCTCGGGCAACTCCCCCTCCGCCTGATCACCACCGCTCTCATCACTGCGGCAGTTCTCGGCTGGATTGCCGATGGCTGCAGCCGCTCCACGATCAAGAACACCCTCGCCATGCTCTCCCGCATCTTCGAGCAGGCCATCGTGGACGGCATCCTCGAACACAACCCCGCCCACATCACCGGCTGGCAGCGCGAATACCAGCAAGTCGAAGACGAACTGCGGGATCCCCGCTCCCTCGCCCTGCGCGACTGGGACGCCCTCACCGAACTCGCCGATGCCCTGGTCGCGGCCTCATACAACCGCTATCGCGGATGGGGTGATGTCGTCGTCCACAGCGCCTGCACTGCCACAAGGATCGGCGAGGTCTCCGGAGTCCGGGCCCGCGACGTCGATACCGACAAGTGGCTCCTGACCTGCCGCCGACAGACCACCCCCGCTCCCGGCGGCCTGGTCGACAAGCACGCCAAAGGTAGGGTCGCCCGCCTCATCCCGATCATCGAACCACTGCGGCCACTCATCATCAGGCAGCTCCAAGCGACGCGAGGCGACCCGGACGCCCGCCTCTACACCGGCCCGCGCGGCGGTCGCATCAGCACCGCAGTCCTGCGCGACGCCACCCACTGGGACGACGTCACCCGGGACCTCGGCTACGAACACCTGCGCCGCCACGACCTGCGCCACACCGGCCTGACTTGGATGGCCGACGCCGGCATCCTTCCGCACATCCTCAAGGAAATCGCAGGCCACCGGCTCATCACCACCACCCAGCGCTACTTCCACCCCGACGTGCTCCGGATCCTGGAAGCCGGCCAAGCCCTCACTCATCACCTCGAGAAGCTCCAACGCGACGGCCAGATCACCCGCCGCTGGTAACACGCCGTAACTACCATCGCCTCGAAACGGCCGCTGACAGGCCGCTCCGATGCTGCCCGTGTCACACCGCGGCAAGCAGTGGGCGCCAGAAAGGCCTTAGAAATGACCGACATGAACCAGTTTGACCCACTTGACCCGCGACCGGGGGCCCATTGCGCAGGGGGATGTAGCCCCCCCCCCCCGCCGCCCCCCCACCGCAACCGGGTCTGTGACGACACGATCTTTTAGAAAAAAAAAAAAAACA